>JAOZPD010000106.1 GCA_029932935.1 Candidatus Omnitrophota bacterium
TATAACTAAACCCCTCAGAAAAATTAGGGAGAGAATATTACATAAGCCTACACAGGTAGTATTAGAACCAACTAACAAATGCAATTTAAATTGTTCTTATTGCATGGTAGGAATACAGAACGATCTGGTGGCAAAATATGGTTTAGCTTCGCATAGCTTTATGAGTAGGCCTCGCGGTTTTATGACTGAAGAGTTATTTAATATAGTTCTTCAGAGGATGATAGATTTTGGTATAAATAAGGTTTATTTACATTTTCAGGGAGAACCATTCTTGAATCCTCTTACTCCTAAATTTGCTAAGATTTTGAAGCAGAATAAACTTGAGGTAGGTATTTTTACTAACGGTATGGCTTTTAACGAGGATAATATCAGGGAGATTGTCGAAGCAGAAGTAGATTTGATACGTTTTTCCATAGATGGAGCCACAAAGGAGACTTATGAATATAATAGGGTCGGTGGTGATTTCAATAATGTATGCGAAAACATGAAAAAGATTGTTTTATCGCACAAAGGTAAAAAGACGCGCATAGAATGGCAATTCTTGGCTTTAAGGAACAACGAACACCAAATAGATATTGCCAGAGAGTTAGCCAGAGAAATAGGTGTCAATTTCTTCGTAAAATGCTTCCGGGAGACAGATCCAAATCTAAAACCCCTTAATGTTAAATACCAAGCAAAATTTTTAAAGAAGCCGTGCAAGGATATTTATCATTCTTTAGGAATATATTGGAATGGAGATGTTGTGCCATGCTGTTATGATACGGATGGCTTTGAGATTATGGGTAATATAAAAGAAGATACACTTATAGATATATGGAATGGTCCTAAGTATAAAGAGTTCCGCAGGAGGGTGGATAATGCTCTTAAGAATCCCGATGAAGAGCCAGTTATTTGTAAACATTGCTTAAGATGGCAGTAATTGATATTCCAGCGCAAACAGATGATAGAGAATAGACAGATGGTTATATTTGATAAGTATAGACGTATAAATGCCTATCATTGGAGGCAGTGCTCAGATAATTTGATAAGAATGGATGCATACGTTAAAGCCAGATATAAGATAGTATTAGATTGTCTTGGCATATGTATATCCTCTAATCAAGCAAGGGTCTTAGATGTGGGTTGTGGAGATGGTGCATTGACGTCTATTATTTATAAAGCAGGCTTCAGGGTATACGGTATCGATGTAGATAGAGACGGCATTAGACTCGCTAAGGAAAAATTTAAAGAGAATAATCTTAAAGCTGCTTTCAAAGTTATAGAAGGATATAACTATCCAT
This sequence comes from Candidatus Omnitrophota bacterium, assembly GCA_029932935.1. Lineage (GTDB taxonomy): Bacteria > Omnitrophota > Gorgyraeia > Gygaellales > JAHJCI01 > JAOZPD01. Next base: position 1,281 of record JAOZPD010000106.1, read on the forward strand.
TCGAAGATAATTTTTTTGAATTTGCTGTATGCGCTGATGTTATCGAACATGTTCAGGAGCCTCTTCGGATGTTAGGGGAAATTTATAGAGTACTTAAGCCAGGTGGATTCCTGATTATTAGTACACCTGTCCGGAATGCTAATCGTCCTCTTGGTAGGAATCATATTCAAGAATGGACGGTTAGGGAATTTGAGGAGTTATGTTTTGATATTTTTGGAAATCCTATGAGGACAGTGATATCGCACCATTTATTCTGGTATGTACTCTATACATCCAAGAATCAATTAATTCGCAAAGTATCGAGATTATTAATAAATACTCTCTCTTTCCTCGGTATAAATGTATTTTTTAAAAACAACCGATAGATTATCATCTCATTATAGTATGCAGACTTTGATATTTAAAAAAGGAGGATGAGCTTTTAATGAGATTGTTTATCTCTCTCCGTCCGAGACTGATAGGAGGAGGAGCTAATGCATTTGCATATAATTTTAGCTCTTGGGCAGAAAGGAATAATGTGGAGATTACTCGTAATATCCTGAAGGCGGATACAGCTATTGTTATAGCTCATAATGCAAGAGTTGGATTAATAAGAAGAGCCAAAGAGAAAGGTTGTTATATAATGCACCGTTTAGATGAGTATTTTCAAGAAAACGAGGATGATTATAGAAAAGAGAAACACCGGAAGATTATTGAGATAAATCAATATGCTGATATAACAGTATTCCAGAGCAAATTTGTTTTTGATAATGTATATCCCTATTTGAAATGTAGACAATATCAGATTATTCTAAATGGAGCCGATCAGACTAAATTCTTTCCATCGCAGCATCCGGGTGACTATATAGGACATGTTACCTGGGGTATCGGTGATATAAAAAGACTTGATATGGTAGCAGGATTCATAGAGAGTCATCCCGAAGAGAGATTTTTACTTATAGGTAACCACCACAGAGGCAATATAAATTTCAGAAGATTCAAAAATGCGAGAGTCCTTGGGGCGATGAACAGAAAGAGGTTACCTCATTTTTATAGAATGATGAAGATGCTATATTTTCCGTCTGAAAGAGAGCCTTGTCCTAATATACCAATTGAGGCAATATTATCCGGCGTCCCTGTTTGTTATAATGAATTTGGTGGAACTAAAGAGATTGTTAAGGATTGTGGACTGCCATTAAGTAGAGTTGATGAGTTGTTAAGTAGACTGCCAGAATTTAGACATAATTGCCTGCAGAGAAATGACTTGTATTTTGATAGAGTAGCAAGAGAGTATATTCTTTTGAAGGAGAGATTAGAATGAAGATTATGATTATAGGAGCAAGGGGGCAATTGGGGCAAGATCTGGTAAGGGTTTTTGAACAAGATGAATTATTATGCCCTTCTCATGAAGAACTAGATGTGGATGATTATGATACGGTCAGGGATTACCTGAGAAGTAATATTCCAGAATTTGTAATAGATACTGCTGCTTATCATATTGTTCCAGAGTGCGAAAAAGAACCTGAGAGATCATTCAGAGTAAATGCCTTTTCAGTCAGGAATCTGTCATCAGTGTGTAATGAAATAGGAGCCTCTTTAGTTTACATAAGTACAGATTATGTTTTTGATGGCAAGAAACAGGCTCCTTATGACGAGAATGATTTGCCATCACCTTTAAATATATATGGAGTCTCAAAACTTCTTGGTGAATGTTTTGCGCGTTGGTCAAGTAGTTATTATATTGTTAGGGTATCCAGTTTATTTGGGGTTGCAGGTTGTCGTGCCAAAGGAGGAGGGAATTTTGTGGAGACAATGTTAAATATTGCTAAGAATAAAAATATTATCAATGTAACAGCAAATATAGTATGCAGTCCTACTTATACTCTTGATGCAGCCAGACAGATAAAACATATTATAGAAAATAAATTAGATTCTGGAATTTATCATGTGGCGAATAACGGTGAGTGCAGTTGGTTTGATTTTGCAGAGGAAATTTTTCGTCAAGAGAATATAGATATTAAATTAATTCCTAAAGAGGAAACACAGGATACTGCTGGCGTAAAGAGGCCCCTTTACTCGGTAATAAAGACAGTCAAATTGAGGCCAATGCGTGATTGGCGAGAGGCATTATCTGAATATTTAAGAGAACGAAGAGAAAGGAGGAATCTTAGATGATTAAAGATGTTCGGATAGTAGATTTGGTTTATCGTATTGACGACCGAGGATACTTAACAGAAATTTTAAGAACCACAGATGAGCATTTTACTAAATTTGGACAGGTTTATCTGGTGGGTGATTTGACAAAAGGAATAATAAGGGCTTTTCATAAACATGCTGTATTATGGGATTGGTTTTTTATCAGTCATGGAGCGGCAAAATTTGTATTGGTAGATGACAGAAAGGATAGTCCTACATATAAAAATATGGATATATTTGTTCTCTCTATAAGGAATCCTGCGCTCTTGGTGGTGCCCCCAGGAGTTTATCATGGCTGGATGTCGCTGGAGGATGATACGCAGATGATAAGTATAGCCAGCGAGGTTTATAATCGCAAAAAGCCTGATGAGGAGAGGATTTCTCCTGATTCATTTGGAGATGTGTGGACAGTAAAGGGGAGATAATTGAATGCAGAAGAGTGCAGATGTTGTAATCATCGGAGCGGGCATAATAGGATTGAGTATAGGATATGAACTCTCACGGAGAAAATTCGGTAAGATTGTGATTATTGAGAAAGAAATTATGCCTGGCCTTGGGGAAACCTCTAAAGCTACAGGGGGCATTCGTCTACAATTCTCCAGCGAGTTTAATATAAGACTCTCTCTTATTAGTCTTAAGCGTTTTCTTTCCTTTAAGGAAGAGTATGGTTGGCCTATAAATTTTCAGCAGAACGGTTATTTATTTCTTGCTTATTCCAATAACGAATTGCAGTTATTGAGGGATGGCCAGAAGGTCCAGTTTGACT
>JAOZPD010000107.1 GCA_029932935.1 Candidatus Omnitrophota bacterium
GAATCCCTACCCTCTGAGTTTGGTGCAGAGGCAATAAAGGAATCACCAACGCAAGCTACAGAAAGCCCAGAACCTACTCTGCCAGAAGAAGAACCCCTTACTCCACCTCTGGATGAGTTAGAGAGCTTTATAGAACTAGCTATAAAAAACAATCAACCTACTCAGATTGCTCGTGAAGAAATCGAACTGGCCGAATTAAAAACCAAGGAGGCTCAACGGAATCTATTTCCCGCTATGAAAGTAGAAGGCTATCATACCGATGGGGAGGTACACAACTCTAAATTTATAGAACGTGAGCTCAAAGTAGAATTAAATCAGCCTCTTTATTATGGGGGGAGATTGATTAGTACGCTTGACCAGGCAAGAATAAATTTAGAAATTACTAAACGAAATTATGACCGATTAAGAATTGATGTAGCACATAAAGCGGAGGTAGCCTATTATACCTTAGTAGCAAGTCGTATGAATCTTAAAACACAAGAAAAATATCTCAAAGAGGCCAAGAAGATGTTGGATATTGTTCAGAAACAGGCTGATAATGACTTAGTAACCCCCTTAGAAGCAGCCAGTGCCCAATCATGGTATGAACAGATCAAATTCCAGCTTGACAGCACAAAACAAGATATGGCCATGGCGGAATTAACCTTTAAACAGGTATTAAATATTCCTGAGTTACCTGAGGTTAACCGGGAGGAATTAGAGATCAAAAGACTTAATCTTGATATAAATGATTGTTTGGAAGCAGGCCTGAAGAATCGCCCTGAGATATATTTGAGCGAGTTAATGGTGAAATTTAATCAATATGGCAAACAGATTGAAGAATCTAAGAATAAATTCACCGTAGATCTCACTTCTTCATACAGCCACTATCAAGGACGTTATAGAACTGAGGAATTTAAAGATTCGGATAATTGGTATATTGGCTTTAAAGCCACAAAGCCCTGGGGAGGGAGTACATTTACTAGCTCTGCTACCGGTGAAGAAAGACAGCCTCGTTATGGAGAGACTGGGACAACAAAAAATACTACCATAAGTACTGAGTTTAATCTGTTAGACAATCTTACCAGGCTCTCGGATGAGAAAAAAGCAGAAATAGAATTACAACGAGCACTTAGCGATTTAAACGAAACCACTAAAACCATAACCTTTGAGATCAAAGATGCCTATCTTAATTATCAAAAAGCCTTATTGCAGGCCACCACGGCTCAATCAGAGGTAGAGTTCCGTCGCCGCCAAGTAGAGGTTCTGAAGGTCCGTGCCCAGGTGGGTGAGACTGGGTTCTCTAATGTAATAGAGGTATTAATTAGCCTCTCACGCGCCCAGACCGATTATACCCAGGCATTAGCTAATTATTATATCTCATTGGCAAACCTCAAGAAAGCCGCGGGATATGGGATTAAGATATAAATCATCTCCTTCTTGATTCGCCTCTGTCCTCTCTGATCTAAAATCTAATTATTTTGTTAACAAAAACAAAAGTTTGTTTAGCCGGCTTGTTAAAGTAATAAAAATGTAGTATATTTTTTGTAGTATGTTTTTGTGTAACTTTAAGTAAGAAAAGGTCGTTTAATATGATTGTATATTAAAGGTAGGTTGATTGAGCAATATGAGATATGAGTCTATTAATAATAAAAAGTTATCTAAGAGAAATCATGGCTTTACAGATCGCCGTGTATTTGCTCGCATTCGCATCCGCCTTCCTTTAAAATATACCAAAGCAAATATTAGAACTAAAATAAGGAAGCAGGCTCAAACATTAGACATAAGCGCCAAGGGCATCGGTTTTATAAGCAACGAGAACTTACTACCAAATACCGTGCTGGAGATGTGGCTAGAGTTACCCGAAAACCACCAACCTCTTTATCTTACCGGAAAGGTAATCTGGTCTAAAAATTTAAAAGGAGGGGGTAAAGAATGGAGATGCGGCGTTCTCTTTGATAAGGTGGATCTGGTGGGTTTAGGGCATATTTTAACAACTCCAGCAGAATAAATTAATATAATATACTCCCAAAGAAGAGAGGCAATATTATTATTTGTTGTAACAATTTGCGTTACAAGCGATTAAGTAATGTCGTTAACAGAAACAAAAGTTTGTTTTCGAGTTTGCAATAGAGGTATTTATATAGTATACTTACAATGTAATTAAAAGATTTTTTTTGTTCTTTTATTAAATACTTTTTAAAAGTGTTAATTAATCCTTAACGATAAAAGCCAAATCTGTCGCAAGGCAGAGGCGGAAAGCCACGGATCGATAAGGAAATTTTGAGAGAACCTAGGTTTAAAATCGATAGCCGGGTTGCCGAAAGGGATGGGCAATTCGGCTTTTTTATTTAAAATATGAACGAAAAGGCAAACATGAACACAAATAAGGATGTAATCAAAAATATAACTGTTACATTATTTATCACGAGCTTAATCCTATTCTCTTCTATTTATATTTATGCAGAAGATTATCCTGCCGGATATCTTGGCCCGGGACATCGCAGTTATCTACAGGACAAAATCAGAAATGGATACCACACAGAAACGTTCGTCAATTTAGAAAATCGTCAAGAGGAGCGAGTGAACAAAAGAAATCAGATTGAGGGAATTGTTTCTAATTCTTATCAGACCAGCATGTATTCTGCTTACGGGATCTTATCGGCAGGTTCTCAAAGATCAAGGAACTCTCAGGAGATTAACTGGACCGTTCTGGAGAACCAAAGCAGAACTCTGCAGGTTGCTGCTGCTCAAACCGAATTTAAATACATCAAATATTCTGATGGGAAAATAGTTTATTTTAAGGATGGTCTGCCCAGCAGAATCGAAAATGAGCGAGTGGTGGATGAATTTGGCAATGTAAGCATACGAAATACCTGGAATATGCAATACAGCAATAGAATGCTCACCGGTTATGAATCAAGCGTAACAGACAATTTAGGCAATACTACCTATATATATTGCTATGGTATAACCTACAGTCCGGATTCCGTCTGGTATGCAGATTACGATACAAACGCTGTTAAGAATGAGATGGAAAAGTTTATCAAGGAGATAGACCCTGCTGGCAATGTAAGGTTAACCCACTGGCAGGCATTAGAATACGATGGCCATCTACTGCGGAGCTTCCATCAGGAGATTGAAGATAGTATTTACGGCTACAGCTCCTTTACCCGCAGCAATATCACATATGAGAATGGTAATTATCGTCGTGTAAGCTCTTACCACGAAGAAGGCATAGGGACAGACGGTCTAAAATACACCCTATACAGAACCAATATTACCTATAATGATAAGCATCTAATTACCGGCTATCATGAAGAGAGAATCACCACTCAAATAGACGGAACACAGACTACCACGGTAGTGGATGCCCAATTTAGATATCTGCATGTAGATCACCAATTTGCTGCTGATGTAGAAGAGGCTGACCCGGACAGATTATTAGAATCAATTATCACCACCACTACTACTAATGCAGATGGCTCTCAGAGAACCGAAACAGTCACCACCTCCTATGATTATGACGAGTCACAGCAATTAATCGGAGCCTCAGGATATAGTGTATTCTTTGGGCAGGAAGCAGATTGGTATGAATACACGGACCAAGCTGGACATACCCTGACTAGAAATGTAGATGAAGAGGGAAATGTTGCCTATACATATATAGACCCTGAGACCCTGGAGACAATAGTTATACCTGAATCAGAAGTAACCGCAACCCTAAAAGAAGGAAACAGATTCAGGGGCACTACAGAGATACAGTACGAAATTCTTTACGGTAAACCCATGTCTCAACGAGAAGATTCTCTAGTATTTTACTATGGCCAGAATATCGATGATGATGAATTAATCCGCGTAGAGCACTCTACTGTAATCTATAGTAACGGGTTGGTAAATAATATTCGTAGAGCGCTGGGAACTCAGGAGCACAGAGAGATCACCTATCCACTAACAGACCCGGATAACATCCATAGTGAAACCAGCGATATTACTACCACTTATATTTACGATGATAAAGGTAACCTTATCGATGCACAAGGGAATGGAACAAAGAGCGGCTGGGAATACGATCCTAATCGCGGCTGGTATCATGAATATACCAGTACGCTTACCATAGAGTATGACGTGATCTTAGGCAAGGCAGTAAGAACGCTTTATGTGGAAGATAAAGATTACAAGGAGGTAGAATAATGAAGTTACTATTTCTGAGAAGAAATCAAAAATCCA
>JAOZPD010000108.1 GCA_029932935.1 Candidatus Omnitrophota bacterium
TATTATGACTTATTTCTGTCCTATACAATCTACGGGTTTATTTGTAAGGTCTATCCATCGCCTGGTTAGGGGAATAAGCGTTTTCTCGACAGAAAAGTTACAGAAATATTTTTATATACAGAAAACCACTCGTAGAGGACTCTTTTCTCTCTTAAATTCTGGTACTGAAAATCGGAGAAAGGCGATTATCGGGGTATATGCAAATAAAAATTTCTATATCTTTACTTTGAGGGCCAGTAAATTATTAACTAAAATAGGTAAGGAGTATCGCGGCGTGGATGTGTATATTTTAAATGAATTGATACTTAGCAGGTTGTTAGGTCTTAATTCGTTAGAGAGAGAGAAGGTTGTTTTTAGTGCGGATATAAGAGATTTAATCAGCCAAGCGGATAACGATAAGTCCTCTCTTGTTTTTTTTGTTAAACCAGTAAAAATTAGTGATATTATATGCTTAGCAAAGATAGGAAAAAAGATGCCTTCTAAGACAACATATTTTTACCCAAAGGTTCCCTCGGGGTTAACCATCTATAAGTTTGACAAATATTAACTTGCTAGGCCGTGTATTGAGTGTAATTATAGTTTAATTATTCTAAAATGAGGTGACAGATTGGCTTTATTTGGAAGGCCTAAATATACTATTGTTCGATTAAAGAAAAAGGATATCCCGGACGGGCTATGGACAAAGTGCGATGAATGCGGGCAGCCCATCTATAACAAAACATTAGAGGAAAATTTTAAGGTATGCCCCAAGTGTAATTTTCATTTAGTTCTTAGCGCTCAGGAAAGGATAGATTTATTGATTGACCCCGGAACATTCCAGGAGTACGAGAAGGAAATGTTACCATTGGATCCTTTAGGGTTTAAGGGTCCGAAGAATTATTTAGAGAAGATTGCACAAGACCAGGCTGCTACGGGCCTTAAAGAGGCTGCGGTAATCGGAGAGGGGCTTCTGGAGGGTAAGCGAATAATACTGGGGGTTACAGATTCACGTTTTATTATGGGCTCTATGGGGTCTGTGGTAGGAGAGAAGATTACTCGAGCTGTGGAGAGGGCTACGGAGCAAAAACTACCTTTGATTATTGTTTCTGGGTCAGGGGGAGGAGCCAGGATGCAGGAGGGTATGTTTAGTCTTATGCAGATGGCTAAAACATCGGCAGCATTATCTTATCATCACCATGTAGGGTTGCCCTATATTTCCGTGTTAACCAATCCTACAATGGCGGGGGTAATGGCTTCTTTTGCTGGTCTGGGAGATATTATAATAGCTGAACCCAAGGCCCTCATCGGTTTTACCGGCCCCAGGGTTATTGAACAGACAATAAGGCAGAAGCTACCGGAGGGCTTTCAGAGGTCGGAGTTTCTTCTTGAGCACGGCCTTATCGATATGATTGTTCAGCGTAAGAATCTTAAGTCAATCCTGAGTAAATTATTGGAGTATCTTAGTTGACAGAAGCAGAAAATATATTATAATACTTTAAAAGTTGGAATTTCAGAATGTGATTTTGACATTTTTTCGTAATTCCAATGGGGAGAGAGGCTATGGCGCAGGTTAGCCTCAAGAATGTCACCAAGATTTTTCCAGGCAATATTAAGGCCGTGGATAGTATAAATTTGGGCGTGGAAAATAAGGAATTTACCGTTTTAGTTGGTCCTTCAGGATGCGGTAAGTCTACCACGCTACGCATGATTGCAGGATTAGAGGATGTTACCAAAGGTGATATCTATCTGGCAAATAAGCGAATAAATGATATCCCGGCTAAGGATAGAGATATAGCTATGGTTTTTCAGAACTACGCCCTTTATCCGCATATGACAATATATGATAATATGGCTTTTGGGTTGAAGTTGCGTCACTATCCCCGCAGCGAGATTAAACGTCGCGTTCAGGAGGCAGCGGAGATCTTAGGTATTAAGCATTTACTTGAGCGTAGACCTCGCGAGCTTTCGGGAGGCGAAAGGCAACGCGTAGCTGTAGGCAGGGCTATTGTAAGGAAGCCATTGGTATTTCTTTTTGATGAACCCTTGAGCAATCTGGATGCGAAACTGCGCGTCCAGATGCGCACTGAGATACATAAGCTTCATATAAGACTGCAGACAACAATGATTTACGTTACTCATGACCAAACCGAAGCAATGACTATGGGCGAGCGGATCGCTATACTTAAGGATGGTCTGTTGCAGCAAGTCGATGAGCCCATAGCTGTTTATGACCATCCCAAAAATAAATTCGTTGCTGGTTTCATCGGTTCTCCCCCCATGAATTTTATGACGGGCAAGATAATTAAGAAAGACGGGCGTTTTTATTTTAATGAAGGTAGAATTGAGGTAAAATTGGTGGAGGATATGTATGAGAAGATGTCGTCCTATTTAGATAAAGAGGTAATATTCGGTATTCGCTCAGAGGATATTTATGATAAGCTGTTTATCTCTGAGGCTCCACCAGAGAATATCGTGCGCGTCAACTGTGAGGTAGTTGAACCGATGGGTTCCGAGGTTTATCTGCATCTAAATACAGGTAATCATACATTTATAGCGCGCGTGGGGGCACATGACCAGCCAAAAGTTAACCAGGACCTCGAGGTAGTTTTTGATATGAGCAAGGTGCATTTTTTCGACAAGCATACCGAAGAAACCATTGTTTGACCTTGATAATACCTTCCTGCATAACAAACAGACCTATCCGTAGCCATCCTCGTATTATTAGAAAGTTCATTTTATCTCTAGCTGTAAATACATTTGCGGTTATTGCAGTAATAATCGGGGGTTAATATTGCTAAATAATATTTCTATCAGTATCGGTAACGCATTTTTTATAGCAGGGATAATCTATTTGTCGTTTATATTTTATTTAATAAAACGACATCTATATTCTGTTAGGTTGTTAAATTTAAAAAATGAAAACTTAAGAGAAGAAATCAATATTCTGAATGAACAGATAAAAGAACAGAAAAACATTAAGCCGTCCCTGAATCAGAAAATTGTTTATTACAATAATCTCAGGAAGATTACCAATAATATACAAAATTTATCTTTACATGAGGTGGGTCGATGTCTGGTGGATTATGCATTTTCTTTGCCCGGGAAGAATAAAGGGGTATGTCTTCTTTATTTAGTCGAGCCGCAGCAGCAAAAGATAAATTTATTCTTGAGCAAGAAGGAGGATAGCACTTTAGTGATTAAACAAAAACAGGGCGATCTTTTTGATCAATGGGTCGTTAAACATACCAGCTCATTATTGATAGAGAATGTGAAAATCGATTTCCGTTTTGATTTAGAGAAAGCAAGGTCCAAGCCGGAGAGGACAGTGCTATCCTTGATTAGCGCACCCCTGCGGGTCGAGCAGCTGTTTTTGGGAATATTGAGACTGGATAGCGATATAGTAAATTTTTATTCTCAAGATGACCTCCGATTTTTAGATACAATTTGTAACATCGGAGCCCTGGGTATAGAGAATGCTTTATTATTTCAACGTATTCAAGAGTTAGCCATTCGTGATAGCCTTACATCTGTATACACTAAAGGATATTATCTGCAGCGTTTGAATGAGCAGATACAGAAAACAATGCGTCAGCCTTATCGCGATTTAAGTCTATTAATGATTGACGTGGATAATTTTAAAGATTATAATGACCGCTATGGCCATATAGCCGGTGATATCGTATTGAAGGGGTTAGGTAGAATATTCTTAGATTTCTTTGACAGATTTTCCGGTGCGGTGGTGTGTCGCTTCGGAGGGGAGGAATTCTCTGTATTCTTACCGGATGTTACAAAGAAAGAAAGTAAGCGGTTGGCCGATGATTTGAGGGCCGTAGTGCAGAAGAGAAAATTTGTTTTACGTAGAGAAGAGACGCATATAACAATATCTATAGGGCTGGCGCATTTGTCTTCAGAGATAAAGACCGCGCAGGATTTAATTCTCTTGGCAGATACGGCACTTTATCGTGCAAAACAGAGGGGTCGTAATAAAACATGCACTATTTAACCCTGTTGCTTTTTGCAATAGCCTCGATTATCTTCTTAAGATTATATCTACTAAGACGAGCCAGGATGATTAAGTTTGATTATGAAGTTACCAAGACCAAACACGATGCCCTATTAAAGGAATACGATCTTCTTAAAGGGGCCAATAGGCATCTTTCCGATAAGATCCAGAATTTGGTTGAGTTTTATGAGAGCACCAAGGAGTTGACTAAT
>JAOZPD010000025.1 GCA_029932935.1 Candidatus Omnitrophota bacterium
TTGAAAAGCAAGCAAATTTTAGTCTTGATGAAAAAGAAGTTGCGAATGGGATACATCATCACCATGATTATGTAAACAAAGAACGGAAACTAAAACTTCACAACAATTTCAATATTGGGGATGGTATATTTGTCTTGCGCAATAATGAGAAGAAAAATATCTTGATAATAACTCCTTTTATACCATATCCTCTCAAATCTGGAGGAAAAATAAGAATCCATACCTTAGCGAGGCTTTTAAATTCGAGATATAATATTTCTTTACTTACCCTTATTGACAAACAAGAAGAGGTAAATTATATCCCTGAACTCAAGAAGACATTTCAGAATGTCTATACTGTATTCTCTAAAACAGAAATTGAAAGCAAAATATATCCCACGCGATATAAATATGCTCATAGTCATATTCTAATTGATAAACTCAAAGAGATTCAGAAAAACCAACCCATAGATCTTATTCAGATAGAATCTAATGAATTATTGTATCTTGCTAATTATATAAAACACATCCCCATAATCTATACAGAGCACGACTCCAGTATCTTATTCTTTAGAAACTCTTACTACAGAATGAAAGACGGTACAATAATCTCTAATTTTCTTGATTATCTCAGGCGCGTAAGATTCCATTATTCTGCTTACAAAAAACTAGATAGGGTTATATTACTTTCTCATGAAGATAAGGAAGTGTTACGTACATTTTTCCCTGAGAGCAATTTCTCTTTTATCCCCACCGGCGTTGATATTGAGCATTTTTCGTTTGTTCACTCTGATAGGACAAAGTCCAAAAGACTAATTTATATAGGCCATTATCTACATTATCCTAATGAGAACGCGGTTATATATTTTGCAGAGAAGATATTCCCTCGTATTAAAAAGACGATACCAGATATTGAATTTTTGATAGTTGGTTCTGCTCCCACTGAGAGGATAAAGGCGGTTGCAGAACAACAGCCTAATATTAGATTGATATCTGACGTTGATGACGTTTGGCCATATCTACGGGAATCAGCCATATTTGTTAATCCAGTAAGGATTAGTGCCGGTATAAAAGGAAAGGTTTTAGAGGCCATGTCTACAGGTATACCTGTGGTTTCTACTTCAGTGGGGGCATCAGGCATACGAGCAAAGCATGGGAAAGAGATTCTGATTGCCAATACACCCTCCGCTTTTGCTAAGGCCGTAATCAAGCTCTTTAAAGATAATACATTATATTCTAATATTGCTCGCAATGCGCGCTGTCTGGTGGAGAGGATGTATGATTGGCGGAAGATTGCTTATACTCTAGGGCAGGTTTATGAGCAAACGATAAATTTTCTTGAGCCATCAAGGTTTGAGGAAGAGGTTTCTTTTGAAAAGATAGTTGATTTCAGTAATCAGATTGTGGAAGAGGCGGTTAGGAACGGTAAGGTTAACTCAGGTTATAAATATGGACCAGAGGAGTTACATATAGAACTTACCTATCGATGTAATAGTCAATGTATTATGTGCGACCTCTGGGATTATAATAAAAGAGTCCCTGAGGAGAAAAAAGAAATAACACTAGATGAGATTAAGAATTTTGTGGAGAATTCTGAGCATCTGAGGAAGATAAAAACAGTAGTGTTTTCTGGTGGCGAACCATTCTTGCGTTCCGATTTAATAGATATTTGTGGATATTTTATCACCAAATTCCCTCATATTTCTCTGGGTATACTTACTAATGGATTACAAACTAAGGCTATAATTAAAACTACAAAGCAGATTATGGAGAAATATAATCCCAGATATTTATGGCTGGGGAGTTCTTTGGATGGTATAGGGGAATTGCACGATAAGATAAGAGCAAGAAAGGGAGCCTTCTCTTGCCTGGAGAAGACCATCAGGGCTTGTAAGAGAGAAGGTATAAATATTACTCTTACCCTTACTTTAACCAGCGAGAATTTTGATCAATTAATTCCTGTTAAAAATTTTGCCGATAACTATGGGGTAGAATTATATATTCAATTTGTCGTTCCGAAAGAAATCAGAGAAAAAAATGTATTTCATTTTACATCCGCACAATTGCATAAGATAGAGAGGGATATTAATAAGATAATGCAAGCAGAACTGCATAATAAAGATTACCACGATGTGTTAGATAGATTAAGGGACGATTCCTATCAAGGATTAGTGGCAAAACTATATTATTTCTCTAATCTGATAAGATACCAAAATAATCCAAGAAGATATTTTCGTAAATGTGTTGCTGGTACAAGATTTGCTATGGTTTCGCCGTTTGGAGATCTGTATTTCTGTCCAGGCTTGAAGAATGGGAATATTGGGAACATCCGGGAGGAAGCGTTTGATAATTTATGGGTGTCGAAGAAGGCAGATAGTATCAGAGAATTTATTAACCAAGAACTTTGTCATTGCTGGTTGGTTTGCGTGGTGTTTCCAGTGATTGATGAGGTACGCAGGTCTATAAAGTATATTAATGATGAATGCATCTCTAATGAACTGATTCAGATAAAAGAAAAGAGAGAAGAAAGACTTGTAACACCTAGGAGCAATAAAGAGCTGTTGTTGAAAAACAGCACTCTTAATGAACAGGAGTATCTTCTCGGAAAGATTAACTTGGAGTCTACGCCACGTGGTATAGGCATTGGAGCTCATTGGCGTTGTAATGCAGAGTGTATTTTTTGTTTGGGGGGGTATCCTCGTTTTTTTGACCTACATATCTATAAGCAATTTTTTGAGAAGAGGCTTTCTCAAGCATTATCTAAAGCAGAGTTTATTAATCTCTGTGGCTTCGGTGAGCTGTTATTGATGCCTCGCTGTGAAGAGTTCTTAGATTATATAAATCAGACACTTCCGTTTAACAACAAAATACTTACCACCAATGGCATTCCCCTATCAAAGACAATAACCCAAAGGTTAACCGAAGGTAAATATAGCTTACAAGTATCCTTGCATGCGCCGGATAAGAAGCTACATCGGTTGCTTACACATACTGAACAGTTTGATAGGATTATAAACCAGATTCAGAATATTCTCTCAAATAGGAAAGATTCTCAGAGCCCCTCAGTTAATCTAGTATTTATTATCAATACACTTAATATAGAGAGTTTACCGGCCTTCGTTGAGTTTGCTGCTAAATTGGGAGTGGATAGCGTAATTGCTAATTATATGACTATATATACTCCGGCGCATCTGAAGCTTTCCTGTTTTTTTAAGCAAAGAGTTACAAATGAGATGTTTATGAGGGCAGAAGAGATGTCAAAGAGGTCTGGTTTATCTTTAAGCCTACCACCTAAATTTGGTGGTAATGGTTCAGGGCATTCCAGATGTTCTGATCCCTGGCAATATCTTTATGTTGAGACAGAGGGGTCTATTCTTCCTTGCTGTTATGCTGGTGCCCACATCGGTTATCTTTATCGAGATGAATTCAGAGAGGTATGGAATGGGCAGTTTTACAAAAATTTAAGAGAGTCGTTAGTTGAAGGTAAAGATTTCGCCTGGTGTAAATATTGTTATAAAAATAAACCATCAAATGTAAATGATATCCGTTCGCATGTTAGTTTTCGTCCTGAGCTACAGCGTAAGATTCTTAAGGGATTCAATTTAAGGTAATTGATTTATTAAACTTAAATTAAATAAAGATAATAAGCTCCCAATTTACTTAATAAAGCTCTGCATGTGGATTAGATGAGACTAAAACAAAAACTAATTCTTATTTCCTTTGGTATATTAGTCTTGTTCCTGTTATTAGAAATAGGATTACGTATTGGTGGTCAGGTCTATTACTCATACAGAATAAATAATAAGAATACCCAAATAGACAATAAACACACTGTCAGAATATTATGTATTGGTGATTCTTTTACTTTTGGCGTAGGTGCAGAGAAAGATCTTTCTTATCCGGAGCAATTAGAAAAGATATTGAATAGAGATTATCAGAAATATAAATTTATAGTTTATAATCGCGGTATTCCAGGAGTAAATTCTTCTATAACCTTAAAAGAGTTATTAAGAGATTTGGATAAATATAAACCACATTTTGTGATAATTATGTCAGGAGCGGATAATGTATCATACCTAAAGGGAAGTAATTATTTCCTGTTCAAGAATAGAGATTCTAAAGCAATATTTTATAGATTAGATGCCTTTTTAAGTAGATTGCATAGTTATAAATTCTTAAAAATCTTGATAGCTAATTTACGAAACAAAATATTTGTTATGTATCATAGAAGATTAAATAAAATTCAATTTACTAAGAAAAACAATAATAACAATCTTCTGACGGATGAGAGAATTATTAATGAGATTGAGTCGCATCTAGGGTTAGGTATGCAATACTGGAAGAGTAGGGATTTTAGTTTCGCAATAAGAGAATTGAAGATGATTCTAGATAAACAACCTGAGCATTGGATGAGTCTTCTTATCTTGGGAGATATATATGATTGTCAAGAAGAATATGAATTAGCCGAGGCGTGCTTAAGGAAGGCGATTGCAATAAATCCAAATTGTGTAGATGCTTATGATGCCCTATGGCAAGTTTACTGGCATAGTGGAAAGAATGATTCGGCATTACAGACATTAAGGGAAGCCTTGAGATTAAATCCTTCTGATGAAGATCTAAGACAGATCTTGAGAAATGGCTTACCATCTACAGATGAGAAATGGATATTTGATAAGTTATTTGAATATGATTTGCAGAATATGATTAAATTATCCAGAGAAAGGAAGGCAAGGGTAATCTTGCAGAATTATCCATTCGATGATGGAAATGATGATATAAGAAGATATCTTGTGAGTAAATGGGAGATACCATTTGTAGATAATAAGGAGTACTTTAAGGAATTGATGTCTGAAAATAATTATAAACGCGAAGACTACTTTGTCGAAGACGGACACTGTAATGCCAATGGATATCATATTATTGCGCAGAATGTCTATAAGGTTTTAAGGTCAGAGTTGAGAGAGATCTTTGAGTAATGAGAGTTCATTTGTTTTGGAGATATTTTAGTTAATTTTAGTTAAAAGTTCTATATTCGTTAGATATATTTATATTCAAAATATATGAATCAAATAAAATTAAAACAAAAACTAATTCTTATTTCCTTTGGTATATTAGTCTTGTTCCTGTTATTAGAAATAGGATTACGTATTGGTGGTCAGGTCTATTACTCATACAGAATAAATAATAAGAATACCCAAATAGACAATAAACACACTGTCAGAATATTATGTATTGGTGATTCTTTTACTTTTGGCGTAGGTGCAGAGAAAGATCTTTCTTATCCGGAGCAATTAGAAAAGATATTGAATAATAGTAATCCATACAAATATTTTGTAGTATATAATGCTGGTATCCCAGGTATTAATTCTTCCCAAGTATTTAATAATCTAGAAGATAATATTCGCAAGTATAATCCAGATGTTATTATTGTAATGGTGGGTTGCAATAACAATCATAATTTTGAACAGAGTAATTACTTTTTATTTATGGATAAATCTATAAAAACGTATATTGCTCGTTTAGATATATTCTTAAGTAAAATGCGAATTTATAAACTTGTCAAAACCGCTATAGACTATTTATTTAATAAAATAAGGTTAAGATTGACTTCTTTTGCAAGTAGTAATAAAACAGTCGGGATATCGGATAAGAAAGATGAATATAAAATAATAAATATTCAGAAAGAAGAAGCAGAAAAGCATATAAAGTTAGGCAGGGATTATATAAAACAAGGAAATATAACAGAGGCCATTTGTGAGTTTAAAGATGCAATTAAAATTAATCCCTATAGTGACGAAGCCTATTATATTTTAGGTTCTACTTATTTACATCATACTGATACAAAAAGAACATATCTCTTGGCTGCTCAGGCACTAAAGAAAGCTATAGAAATGAATCCATTTAACAAGCCTGCTCATAGAGAATTATTTGATTCTTATTATCGAGCTGGAAAAGAGAAGTTAGCATTAGAGCAATTGGAAATTATGCATAGATTATACCCAGATGAGGATTGGATTACTCGATTATTAACTTATAGTGTGCCACATTTCAGAGATATTGAACTTTTTGAAAAGATGTTAAGATACGATTTACAAAATATCATTAAATTAGTTCAGTCTAAAAGAATAAAATTAATTTTACAGACTTATCCTTGTGATTGGCCAAATGATACTATAAGAGAAGTAGCAAATATATATAGAGTGCCTTTAGTCGATAATCAGCCTGCTTTTTATAAATTAAAGATTACTACTAAAGGATATAAGAGACATTTCTATTTCGTTGAGGATGGTCATTGTAATACTAATGGGTACCACATTATCGCACAAAATATCTACAAGATTTTAAGATCTGAACTGAAGGAGATTGTCCAGTAATGAAGGTAGCCTTGGTCCAATGTCCTGGTTGGGGTAGAGATTGTCCTCCTTATACAATGGCTTTACTTGCTGCTATCTTACGAAGAGAGAATCATGAAGTTTTTTGTTTTGATATTAATAATGCTCTCTACTGTAGTGGATTAGAGGAATATCGTAAGTTTTGGGATGATAAAGACCTGTATACATTCTGGTCAACAGAGGATTTAATTAATAAGTTTGTTCAGGATAATCAAAAGATGATTGAGTTTCAAGTTGAGCAGATATTAAGGAGTGATGCAAGAATAATCGGTTTTACCGTACATTTTAGTTCTCTTTTAGTTAGTCTTATTGTAGCCAGGATGATTAAAAAGCAAGATAGGAGAAGAATTGTTGTTTTTGGTGGCCCAGATTGCTATCGACAGTTAAGAGGAATAGATCTTATAAAAGAGGATGCAGTGGATATAGTCAATGTAGGAGAAGGTGATAAGACTATACTTGAGTTAGTGAAATCTTTAAGAGATACGGATAAGATTAAATTTCTTAAAGGAGTCTTGGTAAAAGGAGATAATGGATTTATTGATTGTGGAGATATAGAAGTGGTAGAGGATATTAATAAATTGCCTTTCCCAGATTATTCCGATTTTAATGAGGATATATTATCTGGATTATACCGTCAGCCGGAGAGACTTGAAATACTCGATAGTAGGGGTTGTATTACCAGGTGTCATTTTTGTAGTGAATGGCAGTTTTGGAAGAGATTTCGTTCGATGAGTGGAGAAAGAATATTTGCAGAGGTTTTATTTCAAATAAAGAAATATCCTCGGGTGGATTATTTTTATTTCATCGGCTCCTTGTTAAACGGAGATATTAAAGCTCTATCTAAATTTTGTGATTTAGTAATACAAAATAAATTGAAGATTAGATGGTTGGGCCAACCAATTGTACGTAAGGAGATGACCAAGGAATTTTTACAAAAGATGAAAATGGCAGGTTGTCAATGGCTTGGCTATGGGATTGAGAGCGGTTCTCAGAGAATAGTTGATAGAATGAATAAGAGATTCTCTATCAAATTAGCCGAGCGGGTTCTCCGAGATACTCACGAGGTAGGTATTCAGGTTCAGGCTAACTTTATGTTCGGTATTCCTACTGAAACAGAGGAGGATTTTAAGCAGACATTAGATTTTTTGAAAAGAAATAGAGATAGTATTGATTCTGTTTTAGCCAGCCAATCATTTTGTGTAATTGATAAAGATACATATCTCTATAATCATCCTCAAGAGTTCGGTATTATTGATCGTGAACATCATCTTTATTGGTCTGCAGAGGGTGGAAATAATTATCCTGAGCGTTTTCGAAGATATGAGGAGTTTTGTAATCTGGCTTTATCCTTGGGTTTGCCAGAGACCTCGGGGGTATTGAGGGTTAAGCCTGATAAATGGAAGTTACTCGGAGAGTATTACTTATATAAAAAGGATTATCCTAAGGCAATAGATTGTTTTCAGAAGAGCCTAGAGTCGGAATCCATAAATAATTCAATCTTAGAGAAGATTAACCTGTGTCAGCAAGCAATAGGAGAATGCAGTTAAATATATTAGTGTCATTTTGTAAATAGTAATCACAAACAATGATAGTATATAGTATAGAAGTTTAGTTGGATTATTTTGGTTATGAAATATGACGGATAAACAGATAAAGATTATTGAGGCGTTAAGGCGCTTAGGTCTAAAACAAAAATTAGATAACTTTATTCTTATTGAGAAACAAAAATCTAATCTTGAGGAATATGTTTCAGGGTATCCATACTGGCTAACAATTGATCCCACTAATTTCTGTACCCTCAGATGTCCTTTTTGTCCTACCGGACAAGGTAGAAATTCACGTGCTAAAGCAACGTTGTCTTTAGATAATTTTAAGAGAGTAGTTGATGAATTAGGTCCCTATTTAATACATATTGATTTCTGTAATTGGGGTGAGCCTTTGCTAAATACTCAGATTTATGAGATGATTACAATCGCTAAACAATACCATATTGATACCAAGATAGATTCTAATCTGAATCATTTTAGTGAAGAGGATGCAGAGAAAATGATTATTGCAGGATTGGACAAGATTATTGTCTCAATAGATGGAATTACATCCGATACTTATTCTAAATATAGAGTGGGAGGTGATTTTGATAAAGCATTTAACAACCTGAAGCTTTTACTCAGAAAAAAAAGACTGTTAAATAAACGCAATCCTTATATATCGTGGCAGTTCTTGGTTTTTCGTCATAATGAGCATGAAATTGAGGAGGTTAGAAGAGTTGGTTATGATTTAGGGGTTGACCACGTGGGTATCACGAAAGCATTTATTGGAGATAGAGAATGGATACCACTGAATGATGAATACAGTCATTACCGAAGAGATGAAGTCAGCGAGGGTTATACATCCGAGCAATTTAAAGAGCCACAAGAATTTGTCTGTAATTGGCTATGGGAGGCGATCGTAATAAATCCAAACGGTTCTGTATCTCCCTGTTGTTCTGTTGAAGATGAGAAGGACGATTTCGGTAATATTTTTATAAATTCCTTTAAAGATATTTGGAATAATGATAAATATACGGCAGCCAGACGTTATATGAAAGATAGAAAAATAACCGATAGTAGAAAGGATAATGTTTGTTTTAACTGTAGGCATTTGGGTATGATTAACTTGGATATCTTATCTTGTCACTCACTTTTTTAATTTATAAAGTAGATTTATGAAGATTGCGCTTATTCAATGTCCAGTCTGGGGTCCGTATGACCCACCTTTAGCATTGGCACAGCTTTCCTCTTGTTTAAAGAAGGCAGGAAATGAGGTTTTTATTCTTGATTTGAATATTAAGTTGTATCTTAATCGTAAAGAGAACTATAAGAATATGTGGGCGTGGGAGCAGAGTATATTTTGGTATGATACAGCGCAGGTAGACAAGTTCTTTAAAGATAACATTGAAGATATTGAGAATTATATAAAAGATATAATTAATAGCGGAGCTAGAATTATTGGTTTTTCTGTAAACGCAGCCTCAAGATTATCAAGTATTAAGTTAGCCAGATATCTTAAGCAGCGAGAAAAGAACCTTATAATTGTTTTTGGTGGACCGATATTTTTCGAGAAAAGATATATAGATTTTATATTGAGAGAAGATTCAGTTGATATTGTTATTCCTAACGAAGGAGAAGATGTGTTTTGTGAATTAGTCAGATTGATTGAGACAAGACAAGATATCTCTCTTTGTAAAGGTATAGCATTCAAGAATAAGGGTAGAATTGTAAAGACTGAACCGAGAGATTCGATGGTTAATCTGGATAATTTGCCATTTTTAGACTTTACAGATTTGCCATTAAATGATTATGATGATTCAAGGCATATTCCCTTAATGGCCAGCCGGGGCTGTATACAGAGATGTGCCTTTTGTAGTTCTCGTGTATTTTGGCCAGGATATAGATGTATGAATGGAGAGAGGATTTTTAAAGAGATTGAGTTTCATAAGATGAGTCAGGGTAGATTGAACACAAGTCTCGGACATGTGGATTTTCTGGATTTGTTGTTTAATGGCAATATGAGGTCATTGGTTACATTTTGTGATTTGATGAGTAAGGCTAAACTGGATATCTACTGGACTGCTAATATGATTATACGGCCAGAGTTAACATTCGATATTATTAAAAAGATGAAGGATTCTGGATGCGAACATATTATATTTGGGATTGAATCTGGCTCACAGAGGGTTTTAGATTTAATGAATAAACATTATCAAATTGAGGATGCAGATAGAATAATAAGATGGATGCACAAGGCGGGTATAATTGTAACCTGCAATTTTATGTTTGGCTTTCCCGGAGAAACAGAGAAAGATTTTGAGAAGACATTGCATTTTATTAAGAGAAATGCTGAGTTTTTAGATCGTGTTTATCCCAGTCGAACGTACTGTGCGCTTGAGGAGTATAGTTATTTTCATTCTCACTTAAAGGAGTTCGGAGTTAAACCTAATCCTCCAAATCATTTATACTGGGAGAGTATAGATGGCGAGAATACCTATCCTGTGCGTTTGCGGCGCTGCGAGGAATTCTGTAATCTTAGTTCATTGTTAGGTATTGAGGTGGGTTGTGGCGTGCAGACATCTGTTGAACTGGATAAATGGTATAACTTAAGTTTTTATTATGAATATAAGAGAGACTACCGCAATTTAATAAGCTGTTTATTAAAATATCATAAACTGGATTCGACTAATGAAGTAATATCCAATAAGATTAATTTTTACTACGATGAGTTAAAGAAGGGAGATTTAAGTATTAATCTTGATGGAGCATTACTTGTTGATTTAGAGGCAGCAGTAGTAAATATGCGAAAGGAGAAGTCTATATTAGTTACAGGTTCAATTGCAAAATTGGGTAGAAAGCAGAGCGTCTCACTATTGAGGCAACAACAGAAAGATAACTCTCAATTGAATGATAAAGAGTTTGAGTCACGGAAGATAATTCTTAGCTCTTCACCTAAAATTTTCTCCTTTCAGGCCTCTGGACCATGTAATTCCCATTGTATATTCTGTTCGAGGGATATAAACCATGATTTCTTTGATCTAACAGCATATCGTGATATCTTTGAGAATAAACTCGGCAGTTTTCTTTTGAGGGCGGAACAGATTATTCTGAATGGTTTAGGAGAAATATTCTCTCTTCCCCATATTGAAGAGATTTTAGAGTATTTCGACGATAATTTTCCCCAGGCAGAAAAGGTATTCTTTACAAACGGCTCGAGTCTTACACCTAAGATATGTAAGAGGATAGTTGATAGTAAAAGTAGATATACTATTTATGTTAGTTTACATGCCTCTGTGAGTAATTTGCATAAGGTTATAACTAGAACAGATAATTTTCATAAGATTATCGGTCAACTGCATTATTTATCGGAACTTAGAAAAGATACAGGTAATCCTGTCATAAATTTTGTCTTTGTAGCTACGACCATTAATATTGAAGATCTGCCTAATTTTATAAGACTGGCGGCGCATCTGGGTATCAGCAAGGTTATCTGTTATTATAATTATATCTATATTCCTGCTCAGAGATATTTATCTTGTTTTTTTAAACAAGAGCTTACCAACAGAGTGTTTGATGAGGCAGAGAGAGTGGCTAATAGTTTGAATATCAAGATAGATTTGCCTCCTAAATTTGGTCTGAAGGATTATCCTGTTAATGGTATTTGTCGGGAACCCTGGAGTAGAGTTATATTTAATACTAAAGGAAATATTATTTCTTGTAGTAACGCTAAAGAGATAAATGAGGGATTAACAGACAATGATTTTAGGAATATCTGGAATGGGCCTTATTATCAAGAATTAAGAAAGGCTTTGATTAATGGTGATTCTTGCTTCAAGTATTGTTTCCGTGCCAATCCCGTAGTGGTGAATGAGTTACGTGCTCATATGGTGTAATAATTAGCAAGATTACCTGACCCGAGAAATTATTTTTTAGTTATTATGGCAGAGACAGGATTATCTAAAATACGTTTTACCTGGAATATAGTTTACAATTGCAATTATCGTTGTTCATATTGTTTCTTCGAGGGTAAATGGGAAGAGTATAGTAAAAGGAATATTTATCTTTCAGTTGATAGATGGATGGAATACTGGAGTAGAATTTATGAAAAATATGGATGTTGTTATATATTAATAACTGGAGGAGAACCCTTTACCTATCCGCATTTTATTGATTTGATAGTTAGGCTTTCTCAGATGCATTATCCGATTAACATATCAAGTAATGCATCTAGGGATCTGGAGGAGTTTGTTTTGAGGGTTGATCCTTCCAGAGTCTCTTTGTCTATTAGTTTTCAGCCAGAGTTTGAGAAGCTGGATAATTTCTTGAATAAGGCGAAATTCTTAAGAGAAAATAAGTTTGATGGTTGTATAAATTTCGTAGCTTATCCACCCTATATTAAAGATATAAAATATTATAAAGAGAGGTTTAAAGAAATCGGAGAGGCTTTGAAGATTATTCCGTTCTGGGGTAAGTATAAGGAAATTGAGTATCCAGAGGGTTACAGTCAAGAAGAAAAGGAGCTAATTGGAATTGATAACATGTGGGAGAAGAAGATAAGAAAAAGAGGAGCTTTATGTATAGCTGGTCAGAAGACAGCATTAATCTTCCCTGATGGTAAGGTTGCTCGTTGTGGCCAGATTGGCGAGGAAATGGTGATTGGTAACTTTTTTAGTCCTGAGTTTCAGTTGTTAAATAAGCCGTTGCCATGTATAGCCGAGGCTTGTCCTTGTGATGAAGGAGTAATCTGGCCGGAGGACGACGATGACAAAAAGAAAATAACAAGGCATACCAATGATAGTGACAGAAAAACAGATAGCGAGCATAGTAATAAATTAATTATAAATGAATTAGATCGTTTAAATAGTCTTATATTACATAGGACTACCGAAACAATAGATTATCAGTTGTTGAAATATATATTGAATAAAATAAGAATTTATTTAAAACAAATTAAGAAATTCAACCAAGATGACTTATTCTCAAGATATAGAGAAATTATGAGCAGACTCAGCCAGCAGAATAGTAGATTAAATGATCAAGAGTTTGAGATGAGAAAGATAAAACTTAAATCTTTTCCGAAAGCTGTGTTTTTGCAGTTTGCTGGGCCTTGTAATTCCTCCTGCGTTTTTTGCTCGCGGGGGCATGAGTATAGTTTCTTTGACCTTTCTAAATTTCGAGAGAATATTGAATCCAGAATAGACTACGGGCTTTCTTTAGCGGAACAGTTTATCCTAACTGGTTCGGGTGAGTTTTTGCGTTTACCGCAATGGGCAGAGATATTAGATTATTTTGACTATACTTACCCACACATCGAGAAAATGTTTTCTACTAATGGTAGCTCATTACGTCCTGAGGTATGCGAGAAGATAACCTCTCAAAAAAGTAGATACTTAATTCACATTTCTTTACATGCCTCTAACTCACAGTTGCATAAAGTTATTACACGGATGGATAATTTTCATACGATAATAGGCCAGGTGAAGTATTTATTAGAGTTGCGCAGAAGAAATAATAACATAAGAGTCAATTTCATTTTTGTGGCAACTACGCTGAATATTGAGGATTTACCTAATTTTGTAAGATTAGCAGCAAATGTGGGCGTAGACAAAGTCATAGTTTATTATAATTTTATTTATGTACCTGCTCAGAAATATCTTTCCTGTTTTTTCAAGCAAGAACTTACAAATATTATATTTGATCAATCGGAAGAACTAGCCAGGAGTTTAGGCATAGATATACAGCTACCTCCAAAATTTGGCTTACAGAAATATCCAGATGTCGGTATATGTCGGGAGTTATGGAGCCAGATAATGTTTAATGAACACGGGCATATCCTTCCATGTGATGCTTCGATAGACTGTGATGTTCAGTTAGGTAATAAAACCTATGAAGAGGTCTGGAATTCCGATTATTATTTAAAGACAAGAGGAGAGTTAATCAAGCGAGGATATACCGAGTGTTTCCAGTACTGCCATCGTGCTAATCCTGCCAGTGTGAATATTTTCCCAACACATGTTATTCGTAGAGGCAGAAGGGATGAGAAGGTTGATTTATTCTGGGGAGATAACTTTTAAATAATTATCTTTATATTAGTTTTAAAGAATAAATAATCTTAACTTTGACAATAATAATTAGAATCTTAAATTAACTTATAATTATGGATCAAAATAAAAGAATGTATTTTACCTGGGATATACATTATAAGTGCAATTTTCGGTGTCCTTACTGCTGGTTCTATACAAAATGGCCAGATGAGGGCAGGAGGAATATCTATCTCTCGCCTGATGAATGGATGAAGCATTGGCGGAGGGTTTATGATAAATATGGAAGCATCCGTATTGAGATTACCGGAGGAGAGCCATTTATTTATCCTAATTTCATTGAGCTAATAAAGAGGCTCTCAAGCATTCATAGAGTCAAGATAACCACTAATATGTCAGGAGATATTGAAACTTTTGTTAAAGAGATAGATCCTCAAAAAGTAAACTTAGATCTGAATTTCCATCCTTTATTTGCTGACATAGACACATTTATAAGAAAAGCACTCATCCTGAAGAAATCAGGGTTTAAAGCTGGTGTTTGTTATTTAGCCTATCCGCCCCAGATGGGTAAGATAAACTTTTATAGAAAATATTTTGAAGAAAATGGTATAAATTTTGCCTTGGCGGCATTTTGGGGAGAATATAGGGGCAAGACATATCCTGATAGTTATACTCAAGAAGAGATAGAATTTATTCGCCCCTTCTTAGGGGATATTGATAGAATCGTTTATCATTTAAAAGGGGAGAGCCCAAGGGGCAAATTGTGTAATGCTGGATATAAGTATGCTGTAATTCAGGCAGATGGTAAGGTAATTAGATGCGGCCAATTGCCAGATAAGGCAATAAGTAATTTTCTGGATGATAATTTTCATCTTCTGGATAGGCCTGAGCCCTGTGAGGCAGATTATTGTCCCTGTAATGAATATATTAATATATTAGATGAGAGAAATTGATATATTGATTTACCGAAGATAAACCGAAGATAAGTAGGATAGATAATAGGAGTATTAATATAATAATATAATCTGGTTTATATATTTTTGTGAATTGAAGAAGAGAATAGATTGAGAATTAATAAATATTCCATCTTAAAAATCAGTTGCGCCTTATTTTTCTTCTTAATAGTAGTTGAAGTCAGCTTAAGAATCGCCGGTTTCTTTTATTTAAAATATCATTTTCCAGAGATAGAAGATGAGAGATATAGTGCTGAAGACTCACCTTCTTTCAGGATAGTCTTTATTGGTGACTCATGGACAGCGGGAGCCGATGCCGATAAAGGAGAGGGGTACGCAAATGCTCTTATTAAAATTATTAAACATTCATATCCTAGATATAAAATTCAGGGATATAATTATGCTTATCCTGGAAT
>JAOZPD010000109.1 GCA_029932935.1 Candidatus Omnitrophota bacterium
TGGTTAAGAACGTAGGTAATATGGAAAAGATTATTTATTATTGGTATGCTTTCACCGAGGATAATTGTATTGCTGACTATAAGCTTGGTTAGCTGGTCAAGGACTAAAATCCCGACAATCAGATAGTTTACTATCGTTTTTCTTTTGCCTCCTGGCACTTAAGGCAAAGACGGGTGTAAGGAATTGCCTTAAGTCTACTCTTGGTGATGATAGACTTACATTCTTCGCAAATACCGAACTTTCCTTCCTCAATCTTCTTCAGGGCCTCGTCAATCTCATAAAGCAATTGTCTTTCATTAGAGGCTAAATCCAGAGAGAATTCTCGGTCATACGTATCCGTAGCCAAATCGGCCATATGAAAGGCATATCCGGAGATATCACCGGCAGCATCTCGAGGAGATTTCTTAAGCGTATCCTCTAATGAATGCTGCAACCCATCAAGTAATTCATCTTTCTTCTGTAGGATTAACTTCTTGAAATAATCTAATTCTTTTTTACTAAATTTATTCTTTGTCTTCACTATAATTACCTCCCTGACTACTCACTCGATCTCTACAATAGAATCGTTTCTAATCTTTCGTCACTCTATCTCTTACAGACATAATGACTGTTGATTATTCATCTAGTGACTAAATTATCTTGTTAACTGTTCAATGCATCTCTCGCAGACACCTGGATAATCTTTATATCTACCTATGGACAAACTCCAGTTCCAGCACCTAACACACTTCTGCCCTTCAGCTTTTTGAACAAGGAAGGAGACCATTCTCTCCTGGCTCTTCTCTAATCTTAGAACAACTCGAGAGACTTTATATATCTCACTCAGCTCATCTTCCAGGTCTTTATATTTATAATAAAAAGTATCATTTGTCAATAAAATTATTTGGGCATCGAACGAGCTACCAATTATACCCTGGCTACGCTTCTCCTCTAATGCCTTGGCAATTGCTGGTATTAACTCAATGATATGCCTGAGATAACTATCTATATCTTCTCCCTTATCTCGTAAATCATCCTGAGCAAAAAGTGGATTCCTCTGAGGCCAATCTACCAGATGAATACTAAGAGAAGAATTATCCTTCTCCTCTTTAGGCATATGCTGCCAAATCTCTTCTGCGGTAAATGTAAGAATGGGAGCCATAATTCTTACTAAAATATTCAATATTTCAAAAATGGTTGTTTGTGCTGCGCGTCTCTCTAGAGAATCCGGTGCATACGTATAAAGTCTACCCTTAATCATATCCAGATAATACATAGATAATTCTTCATTACAGAATTCATAAATTCCCTTATAAGCCTTATGAAACTCAAAATTCTCATACGAATCAGTGACATATCGAAGCATTTGTTGTACTTTAAATAATATCCACCTATCAATATTTCTCAAATTTCTATATTCAATTTTATGTAGATGGGGATCGAAATCGTAAAGATTACTTAAAATAAATCTTGCTGTATTTCTCATTTTACGATAGGCCTCGGTTAACCTAACTAAAATCTCCGAGGAAATCCTTACATCTTCATTGTAATTACTGGAAGCCACCCATAAACGCAAGATATCTGCTCCGTAGTCTTTTATTATATCTTGAGGAGAGATTACATTACCTAAAGACTTGGACATTTTTCTGCCATCACCGTCAACCACAAATCCATGTGTAAGAACTGCCTTGAATGGAGGCTTATTATCAATAGCCATAGATGGTATCAGCGATGTTTGAAACCAGCCGCGATGTTGATCTGAACCCTCTAAATATAACTCGCAAGGAGACCCCCCTAAGCCCTGTCTCCCCTTTAACACAGCCTGGTGGCTTACTCCCGAATCAAACCAAACATCCAGAATATCTGAGCCCTTTATAAAATCTATTCCTCCACAATAAGGACAGCTAAACCCTTCTGGTAAAAAGTCTGTCACATTCCTTTGGAACCAGCAATCTGTACCGTCTCTCGATACAAATCTCGCAAAATTATCAATAACCTCTACATTTAAAAATTGTCTACCACATTTACCACAAACCAATGTTGGTATAGGAACACCCCAATATCTCTGCCGAGAAAGACACCAATCAGGCCTTGAAGACACCATCGAATAAATCCTTTCACGACCACTGATGGGAATCCAGGTTATATCTGAATTAACCGCCTCCAATATCCTCTTTCTTAAATCATCTTTATCGATATTCATAAACCATTGTTCGGTAGCACGGAATACAATGGGCGTCTTACATCGCCAACAGTGAGGATAAGAATGAACTATACTTTCCGAATATAAAAGGCTTCCCTGTTTGGACAACTTATTAATTATATTTTTGTTAGCATCAAACACATGCTGCCCCTTAAACTCTATTGCTATCTCCTGACTAAATTTGCCTTTTTCATTTACAGGCATAATTGTATCTAAATGATACTTCTGACCCGTAAGATAGTCTTCCTGACCATGGCCAGGCGCAGTATGAACGCAACCTGTGCCCTCTTCTTTAGAGACATAATCTGCTAAGACAAAAATTAAATCATCTCGTCTTTGAAAGATATCTCGATAAATAAGCCCCTCTAAATATTTACCTGAAATACAACTGATTTTCTTATAATCACTAATGCCTATCTTCTCCATTACCTGACAGACTAAATCATCCAGAATAATCCATAATTCACCATCTACTTCTAGAAGAGCGTATTGAAATTCTGGATGAACCGCGATTGCCACATTAGCAATTAATGTCCAAGGTGTAGTCGTCCAGACGACAGCATATAATTTTTTATTCTGGGGAATTATATCTTTAAGTTGACCTGTGGGTGTAATTACCTCAAACTTCACATATATCGATGGAGAGGTATGCTCTTCGTATTCTACCTCAGCCTCGGCAAGTGCCGTTTCACACCTGAAGCACCAATTAACCGGTTTAAGTCCACGGTAGATATATTCTCTTTTAACTAAACAGGAAAAGGAGCGTAATATTGCCTCTTCATAATCTGGGGTTAGTGTAAGGTAGGCATTTTGCCAATCAGCAAATACACCTAATCTTTTAAATTGCTCCTTTTGAATATCAACATATCTCATTGCGTAAGAATAAGCCTTTTTCCTAAACTCCACCTGATCAATCTCATTTTTCGTAATCCCTAACTCTTTGAATAATTGATGCTCTACTGGTAATCCATGACAATCCCACCCAGGAACAAAGGGAGCATTATATCCGCGCATTGTCTTATATTTTATTATAATATCCTTCAATGTCTTATTCAGAGCATGCCCTATATGAATGTCTCCATTAGCATAGGGAGGTCCATCATGAAGGATATATTTAGGTCTGTTTTTAGATTTATCTCTGATGAGTTGATAAATATTAAGACTTTGCCATTGGGTCAAGAACTCTGGTTCGCGCTTAGAGAGATTGGCCTTCATAGAAAAATTAGTCTTCGGTAAATTTAATGTATCTTTCAGGTCCATAGTTAAATCCTAAAAACAAACGAGCTTCTGAAAACACTTAAACCTTCTCTTGATATCTCTATAATTAATAGATAATAACCGCTTAATACTAAAATCCTCTACTGCAAATGTAGCCATAACACTAGCATACACCACTGCCCTCTTCAACTCTGCAAGAGAAACCTTATTACACTTAGCCAAATACCCAACCAGACCACCTGCAAATGTATCTCCAGCTCCAGTAGGGTCGACGATAGATTCTAATAAGAAGGCTGGTACCGAGAAGATAAATCTATCTGAAAATAATAAAGAGCCGTGTTCTCCCCTTTTTATAATAACTATCTTTGGACCTAACTTAAGTAAGCCTTTAGCCGCCTTAACTATATTGATTTGTAACGTTAACTGTTTAGCCTCAGATTCATTTAGCAAAAAAATATCCACTCTTTTTAAAAGTCTTATCAAAGCTCTACGTTTATTCTCTATCCAGAAATTCATAGTATCACAGGCAACTAATTTAGGCTGTACCTGCCTTAACACTCTTTCTTGAATATAAGGGTCTATATTCGCTAAAAATAAATATCTACTTTTTCTATATCGCGGAGGTATCTGTGGGTTAAAATTGGAAAATACATTCAAGCAAGTAGATAATGTCTTAGGGTCACCAAAATCCCAACCGTATTGCCCCTCCCATCTGAATGTTTTACCATCCTGAACTACCAGACCCTGCAAATCAAT
>JAOZPD010000110.1 GCA_029932935.1 Candidatus Omnitrophota bacterium
TTATCGCGGCTACTTGAAGAATTTTTTGCTGATATTAAACCCCCAGAGATTAAAGGAGATATATTGGTTTTAATTAGTCCTCATGCTGGTTATGAGTTTTCCGGTAAGACGGCCGCTTATGGATATAAGATTATACAAAACAGAGAGTATGATACGATATTGATTCTTGGGCCAAGTCATTATGTTAATTTCAAGGGAGCGATTTTATATTCAAAAGGGGCATTTCGCACTCCTTTAGGAGATGTCTATATTGATGAGGATCTCTGCCATAGGTTAATGCTTTCATCTTCGCTCTTTTCTTTGTATCCGGAGGCATTCTCACGTGAACATTCCATTGAGGTACAGCTTCCTTTTCTGCAGAAGGTATTGAAGGATTTCAAGATTGTCCCTATTCTGCTGGGTCAGGTTGATTTTTCGGAATGCGAGACTTTAGCCGAGGCAATAAGGGCGGCTATCAAGGATAGGAACTGTCTATTGGTAGCTAGCTCAGATATGTATCATGGCTTTAATTATCAGGAAGGCGAATTGAAGGATATGTATACCTTATCTTTAATCAGGGAGTTGGATTCCAAGCGGCTCTATGAGTGTATTCAGAATCAAGAGGCTCAGCTTTGTGGTTGGGCGGGTGTTGTGATTTCAATATTGATTGCAGAGAGATTGGGATATACCGATGTAGCAGTGGCTAATTATACTAATAGTTCTCAGGTTATGAATAGGAAGCAGAAAGGGGAATATTGCGTTGGTTATGGTTCCGTGATTATATACAACAGTAGCGATAAAAATAAACAGGGTAATTCAGCCTTGAATAACCAGGATGTCAAATATGCTGGTTCTGATGCCGATGATAAAGACGTTCCTATTTCTAAGATGAAGGAGGAGTTTAGCAAAGGAGGAGCGATGCTTAATGATAAACAAAAGAGAAGACTATTAGAAATTGCTCGTACTTCTATAGAGTATTATTTGAACAATAGGAAGAGGTTGGAGATTACTGAAGAGGACCCAGCTTTATTAGAGCATTGCGGCGCATTTGTTACCCTTCATCAACATGGACAGTTGCGGGGGTGTATTGGTAACCTGATTGCAAATCAGCCTCTTTATCTGACGGTCCGTGATATGGCCATTGAGGCAGCAGTTGGTGACCCGCGGTTCAGGCCGTTGGGTAAAGAGGAATTGAAGGATATCGAAATCGAGATATCTGTTCTTTCACCATTACGGCGTATAGATAGTCCTGATGAGATTAAGATGGGCGAACATGGCGTTTTAATTAAAAAGGGATATCGTAGTGGTGTCTTTTTGCCGCAGGTGGCTACGGAAACTGGCTGGTCAAAGGAGGAGTTCCTTTCTAATCTCTGCGCCCATAAGGCAGGATTGGAGCCTTTGGCCTGGAAGGACCCGTCTACGGAAATATATATTTTTACTGCTGAGGTATTTTCAGAATGATATTTTTCGTTGCTTATTATTAAAAATAATTCCTCGCAGAAGATATATTTTTGAGTCTTATTATATTGAATAGGGTTACCCTTTCTTTATTTTTTTCAGGTTTGTTTCTGGGCTCTGGTCCATGCTTAGCAATCTGTGGCCCCGTACTTATCTCTTATATTGTAGCAACAAGACTGAATACAAAGCAAGCTATAGGAGCTTGGTTTTTGTTTTCTATAAGTCGGATTTGTGTATATATACTTTTAGGTATCGCTATATTTAGCATAGGAGATTTATTGGTAAGGCAAAATCTAACGCTTGTTACAAAATATGTGTCTCTTATCGGTGGTGCGGCGATAATCTTAGCTGGAATTTTGACTATTCTGAGGATTTCGATAATTCCTTCGCAGATCTGTTCGTCATTCTCTAATAGAATGGCAAATCGATATTTGAGAATTCAACCGATAGCCCTGGGTTCCATTATGGGGTTATTGCCCTGTATGCCATTATTAGCTGTGCTTTCTTATATAGGTTTGATAGCATTAAACTGGAAGTCATGCCTGTCTTACTGTTTAATCTTTGGCCTCGGGACGGCTATCTCTCCTTTGGTTAGATTGGTTTTAGGCGTGGGGGTGATACCTGGTTTATTGCATGGTAAGCCAAAAGTCTACTCGCTATTTCAACTACTCAGCGGCTTGATTATTGTATTCTTCGGAATACAATTAATCTCTCGTGTTTTTTATGGTTAGATTATATTGCAAAAGAGAATATATTCACGATAAGTTAATCCTTCTGAAGGATAGAGAGCAAATACATTATCTCTGTAATGTGTTGCGCCTGAGGATTAATGATGAGGTTGTTATTTTTGATGGTCAGGGTAACGAATATCGCTGTCGGATTCAGGATATATCCAGATTCGTAGTTAGACTTTTAATAAAAGGGCGGTTCAAGAGAATGATGGAAGGCAGGATTGATTTGACCGTTGCTTGTGCCTTACCTAAACATAAAGGTAGATTTGATGAGTTAATAGATAAACTCTCACAACTGGGTGTGAATAGAATTATCCCTATGCTTACCGAGAGAGTGATTATCAGGTGGGATTCAAAGCAGAGGCAACATCATTATAGGCGCTGGCTTAAGATTGCTCGACAGGCCTGTATTCAATCCGGTAGAAGCGTTTTGCCAGAGATTGAACCGATAAGAGATATAAGTCAAGTATTATCCTATTCTAATTATTACGACCTTAAGTTGATACCTACACCTATGGAAAGAGAGAGAACCTTAATAGAGGCTGTTTCTTCTGCTGGGAACCGTAGAAATATCTTGGTCCTAATTGGTCCGGAGGGGGATTTTACAATACAGGAGTTGAGTCGGGCAAAAAGAGAAGGGTTTATCTCTGTTTCTTTGGGAGACCTTATCTTGCGTGTAGATACAGCGGCTTTGTCTATTGTCTCCTTTTTGAGATTATATAATTTGAACCTTACCGCATGTAACATCTCCTCTCCTATCAACTAATCATTCGTCGTAATTTATATATCTAATATGAAAACCGTTAAGTTTTATACCATTGGTTGCAAGGTGAATCAGTATGAGACACAGGCAATCAGAGAACAATTTCAGAATGCTGGATTTCAGGTATTAGAGAATAAGCAGATGGCTTCCGTATATGTAGTTAATACATGTACCGTTACTCATCGGGCAGACCGAGATTCCATTTATTTTATCCGCAGGGCCTATCGCGAGAATCCAAATGCCAGGATAATTGTTACTGGATGTTTACCTAGATTTGATAAGGATAAAATCGCAGGTTTGCCAGGGGTCAGCTTAATCGTATCTAACGAAGATAAGAGGCGCATTGTTTCTTTATTTAACAATCACTTCAATAATATGTTGAATACACAGAGAGATAAAACAATAGATAAATTTGGAATTACTTATTTTAAGAATCATGCGCGCGCCTTCTTGAAAGTCCAGGATGGTTGCAATTATCACTGTTCTTATTGTAAGGTACGGTTGGTGCGGGGAAGGTCGCGTAGTCGGCAGTTAGATGAGATTGTAGAAGAGGTATCTGATTTGGTTAAGAATGGCTATTTAGAGATTGTTTTATCTGGCATATGCTTGGGTTCTTACGGTAAAGACTTAGTTCCACATTCTAATCTGGTTAGGTTAATACAGCGAATAGATAGTATTCAGGGCAATTTTCGCATCCGATTGAGTTCCATTGAGATAAATGACATAACGCAAGAGCTGATGCATATTATGCAGGCATCTAAAAAGGTATGTCCCCATTTACATATTCCCTTGCAGAGCGGAGATAGAGATGTGTTAAAAGGCATGGCTCGCCTGTATTCACCAGAGCAGTATATAAGCATCATTGGGCAAATAAAGGAATTTCTACCGGAGATAGCTATTACGACTGATGTAATGGTTGGTTTTCCCGGTGAGGATAAAAGAAAATTTGATAATACCGTCAGGTTAATCAAAAGGATTAAACCCTTAGGCGTGCACATCTTTCCCTATTCTAGGAGAAAGAATACGCCAGCTTATATTTTTAAAGACCACATTTCTGCAAGCGAAATTAGAACAAGAGCTTATGTTATGCGGAGGGTCGCTTTAGATATGCGTCTTTCTTATTGCCGAAGATTTATTTCTAAATTAAGAGATGTTTTAATAGAACGCGAGGTGAGCAA
>JAOZPD010000026.1:0-14226 GCA_029932935.1 Candidatus Omnitrophota bacterium
TTGAGAGTAGTGGGGTTCAGGCGGTTAAGCAATTATCTTGCCCCTAAGAGATATACCCTGATTGCCAGGGTGAATCAGGGTAATCTGGATTTAATAACCATGAAAGATATTAATAATTGGTATTTAACCTTTGGGGATTGGGATGTGGTCTGAAATCAGGAATGCACTGACCTTTGATGTAGAGGAGTATTTTCAGGTCTCTAATTTTGATAGGGCAGTCAAAAGACAGGATTGGGATAGCTTTGAAAGCCGGCTCAGTATAGGCCTGGGTAGGATTCTGGATACATTAAATAGTAATAGTGTAAAGGCAACATTCTTTGTGTTGGGATGGGTTGCCCAGAGGCACCCCGACTTGATAAGGAGAGTCTCTACAGATGGCCATGAGATTGCTACCCACGGATATGAGCATAAGTTGATTTACAGTCAGAGCAGAGAGGAGTTTGAGGAGGACTTGATAAGGTCTGTGGGTATAATCGAAGCAGTTACAAATAGCAAGGTTTCGGGATTCCGCGCCCCCTCCTTTTCCATAACCAGGGATTCGCTCTGGGCATTAGAGATACTGGCCAGGAATGGCATTAAATATGATGCCTCAATCTTTCCTATCCTGCACCATAGATACGGCATAGAGGATTCGCAGCGGTTTCCTTACCGCATTAATAATAACGGATATAGTATTATTGAGTACCCCTGTTCTACAATTAGAATAGCCGGCAGGAATATACCGTTTTCAGGAGGCGGATACCTGAGGATTCTTCCTTATGGGATTATTAGAAGATGGATTAAGGCAATCAATCAACAGGGTAAACCCGTAATTGTATATATTCATCCCTGGGAGTTAGACCCTCAGCAGCCCAGGATAAAAACGAATCTTTTTAATAGATTCAGGCATTATTATAATCTTGAATCCACAGAGGTAAAATTAAGGCGTCTATTAGAAGACTTTGCATTTACAAGCGTCAGGGAAGTGTTGGGTATATGTTAAGGAAAAGGCATAGAATACCCATTCTGGTTTATCACTTTATAAGCGAGTCAGAGGTGGTCAGCCCGCGTAATGAGGAGGAGTTCTATACCCTATCCCTATCAAAATTTAAAGAGCAACTGGAGTTTTTATACAGGCACGGGTATCAGTCGGTAACAGTGGATGACTTAAAGGACTTTAAGATAGGCAGGAAGAGGATGCCCCGGAAACCAATTATATTTACCTTTGACGACGGGCATATCAGTAACTACGCGTTGGCCTATCCGCTGCTGGAGTATTTTATGTTCAAGGCGGTATTCTTCGTCATCTGCGAGAATATCGGCAAAGAGGGATTTATGTCCTGGTCAGAATTAAGGAGATTAAGTGATAATGGTATTATGATTGGCTCTCACGGAATGACCCACCGCTTTCTTACACGCTTATCCGACGAGGAATTAAGGAGAGAGTTAGTAGATTCAAAGAGGATGATTGAGAACTCAATTAATAAACCGGTAAGATGCCTGGCCGTGCCGGGCGGGTTTTATAATGAGCGCGTAAGGCGTATGGCTATGGAGGCAGGATACGAGGCAATATGCACCTCGGATTTTGGCCTCAATTATTTAGATACAGATTTAACCTGCTTGAGGAGGATAGGCATAAGGTATAATACAGAGATAGGTGATTTCAGGAGAATCTTCAGGCAGGGTATTTTATTTATGCTAACCAGAAGGATTTTGTGGTCTGCAAGATACATTCTTAAGAGCATAATCGGCGTAGGTAATTACACCAGGATTAAGGAATATTTATTAAGGAGCAGGGCATGCAGGTAATATTCTGGTCGGCCTTAATAACAATAATCTATATTTATATCGGGTATCCGGCGATGCTGTTAATCTTGTCATTTCTGAGAAACAAGCCAGTAAAGAAAGCCGATATTGAGCCAAACGTCTCTGTTGTTATACCGGCTTATAATGAGGAGTTAGTTATAGAAGAAAAGATAAGGAATACATTATCTCTGGATTATCCGAGGGAGAAACTCGAGATTATCATAGCATCTGATGGCTCTACCGATGCCACAGCCGATATCGTAAAGAAATATGTTGAACACGGAATCAGATTGTTCGATTATCCTGCGAGGCGCGGGAAGCCGGGCGTATTAAATGAAATTGTGCCGCAGGCAAGGGGAGAGATTATTATATTTACCGATGCCAGCGGCATGCTTGAAAATAGCGCAGTCAGAAAACTGGTCAGGAACTTTGGCGACCCGCTGGTTGGCTGCGTATGCGGAGATTATAAATTCAGTCATCCCGATAGCACCCTGAGAGGCCAGGGGGAAAGTATGTTCGTTAAATACGAGTTATTTATAAAAAAGAAGGAGGCGCAGATAGGTTCTATACTGGGATTGCATGGTGCGATATACGCAATTCGTAAAGAGTTATATTTTAATCTGGAGGAGGATACGATTAACGATGATTATATTATCCCGGCAAGGATAGTCGAGAGGGGATTCAGGTCTGTTTTTGAGGAGGAGGCGGTTGTCTATGAGAGGCAGGGTTTGGATATGGGAGGGGAGTTCAGGCGCCGCATCAGGATGGCCGCGGGCAATTGCCAGTTATTGTATCGGCTTAAACCCCTGCTTAATCCCTTAAGGGGGATGATTTTTATTGAGTTTTTCTCTCATAAGGTATTAAGGACCATGACGCCCCCTCTGTTAATAATGTTATTTATTTCCAATATCTTCCTTACAGGAAAGATATATACGTTTATATTTCTCAGCCAGGTATCCTTCTATGCCCTTGCCATTGCAGGATATGCTATGGAGAGGAAGAGGGTTTATCTACGGTATTTCTACGCACCGTTTTATTTCTGCATGTCTAATATAGCTGTAGCGCTTGGCATGTTAAGATTCTTATGCGGAACACAAGGGGTAAGATGGCAAAGGTAAGATATATAAAGATATTTATCCTTTTCATCCTGGCTATTATTGCTTACGTCCCTACGTTTATCTGGATGTTTGACAGATGGGCAGCCAAGGATACATATTACAGCCACGGTTTCTTAATACCTTTAATCTCTGTTTTTATAATCTGGCTTAAGAGGGATAGATTACAGGGCTTAAGGATTATCCCCTCTAACCTGGGCTGGCTATTCTTTATCCCCGGGATATTAATCCATATCTTAAGCGCTGTATGGAGGGTATATTTTACCTCCGGATTCTCTCTCCTACTGGTTTTGATAGGGCTGATTTTGTTGTCATTGGGCAAGGGATTCTTAAGAGAGATTCTATTCCCTGTATTATTCCTTGCCTTTATGATTCCGCTTCCCTTAATTGCCATTGCCCACCTGAGTTTTAACCTGAAGATTCTGGCTGCCCAGGCATCAACGGTTTTGATTAACAAGTTAGGTGTCCCTGCTATAAGGGAGGGTAGTGTTATAAAGACAATGCACTCCTATATTGTGGTAGAAGACCCCTGCTCCGGCATAAGGTCATTAATAGCCCTGATTGCCTTAGGCACCCTGATTACCTATTTTAGCAATCTTACAAGGCCAAAGAAGGCAATACTATTTTTATCCTCCGGCCCAGTCGCTATCTCAACCAATATTATAAGAATAGTCTCCTTATCCCTGGCCAGCGAGATGTATGGAGAGGGTGTAACTACCGGTTTATTTCATACGGTGATGGGGGTGGCGGTGTTTGTCTTTGCGTTTTTGGGTTTATTGCTGATAGAAAGGATACTGGAGTGAGCAACAGAAGC
This sequence comes from Candidatus Omnitrophota bacterium, assembly GCA_029932935.1. Classification (GTDB taxonomy): domain Bacteria; phylum Omnitrophota; class Gorgyraeia; order Gygaellales; family JAHJCI01; genus JAOZPD01. The sequence continues at coordinate 3,715 of JAOZPD010000026.1, forward strand.
TTTTTTATCGCCACAGTAATTCTGATAGTCTCCGCATTCATTGCCTTCTCCTCTTATCTACCCTCCAGATTCGACTCTGTCGTTCAGGTGAAGGTCTCTGGGTTTCCCATGGTTATAGGGGAGTGGTCTGCTACAGAGATACCGCTTTCTGAGAGGAGTTATCAGATACTTGAGACCCGCAACCTCTTTTTAAGGGAATATAAAAACAAGAGGGGAGATGTAATATATCTTTATGTGATTTACTCAGAGTATAACCGCAAGGTAAGCCATCCCCATGAGGTCTGCTATATGGGTAGTGGGGTGACGATTGTGTATAAGTCGTCGCTTCAAATCAGCGACTCCATAAGGGCAATGAGGATGCTTATAGAAAAGGGTGATTCCCGGCAATTGGTAGTCTACTGGTATAAGGCAGGGTATTTAAATACCGATAAATACCTGAGGCAGCAGATTAAGATTGTAACCGAGCGCATGCTGGGGAGGAAGGTGCCCAGTGCGCTCATCAGGATAGCCACAGATATAAAAAAGAATGAAGAGGAAGAGGATGCGCTGAGTAGAATCAAGTCCTTTTGCCTGCTAATAACCCCCTTATTGTCTCAATATATCCCCTGAGATGTTGAAAATTTGCAACTATTGTAGAGGATAATATTACACATAACTCTTTCATTAACAGTAAGTTATATCAATTATTAATATATCCCTCTTAATATGTTGATTTTGGTTAACAAATATAGAAATTGATATGAGGATAAATATGGGGTAAGGATAATCCCCTGGATTTCATTAACATAAGATAAAGTATAACAACGAGTTAAAAAATAGAAAAAATTTCATAATAATATCAAGATTGGCATGGAAAATGCTGTAATAATATTATGATATAGCTCATTCGGGTAGTTCATTCTGGTAATATTTAACCAATAAATTAAAAGGGCTAGTTAAGGCAGCCGGCGAAGCATACCGTTAACTAGCCAGCCCTCAAACTCAAAAAGGGACTACTCGTTTAAAATTAGGGTAAGGGCCAATTTTATTATAGGGTAATGATTATAAAAAATCAAGCAAAAAGAAACTTAAGAAGGATAGGCTTAGTTCTCTTGTTGGTAGGGGTATTTTTTCTCCTGGAGCCCTCTATTAGCGAGAGGTTGAGCTTTGCCGTAACCTATTTTGATAACCCCAGGATTGATACGCAGGGCTTGAGCGTTCAGTTTGCAAATGTCCAGAAAGAAGCTACTCCTGAGCGCCAGAGGTCTCATGCCCCTGAGCCAAGCAGCTTGTTTTTAATCTTAAGCGGCATGGGCGGCGTGATAGCCCGCTTTGCCAGGAGGAGCTTTGAGAGATTCAAGAGGATATCCGATTTCCTGTTAGCCATGATAGGAGTGGTTATCGCTTCCCCTATCCTTGTCTTTGCCGCAATATTGATAAAGTTGACCTCCCGGGGTCCTGTAATCTATAGGCAGAGCAGGATAGGCCTGAATGGCGAGGTATTCAGGATTTATAAATTAAGAACAATGCAGGCAGATGCCGAGCAGATAACAGGTGCGGTATGGGCAAGAGAGAATGACCCGCGCATTACCCCTGTAGGCAGGGTATTGAGGAAGACGCACATTGATGAGATACCGCAGTTGTTTAATGTCCTGAGGGGCCAGATGAGTATAGTAGGCCCGCGCCCTGAGAGGCCGGAGATAGTCAGGGACCTGAAAAAACTAATCCGTGATTACGAGAAGCGCCTGCAGATTAGGCCTGGTATTACCGGGCTTGCCCAGGTCTGGCATAAGTATGACGAGACAATTAATGATGTGAAGAAGAAGATAAAATACGACCTTTTATACATAAAGCGTATGTGCCTTATGGTGGACCTAAGGATTCTTGCCCAGACGCTTATAGTAGTAATGACAGGAAGGGGAGCAAGGTAGGGATTTACAAGGAGAGGAGAGGATGAAGAGGATTATAATTACAGGCATGATTTTATGGATGGCTATGCTGGGTTATGTTTCTGTCTCCTTTGCCTATACGGTTGATGGCTATGTGAATGACTGGGGGGTTGACCTGAGCAGTTCTGCTGCCTCAGCTTTAGGCTATTTAGATGCCCATACACCCTCCAGCGGATATTATGTTACTGAGGATAATGACTGGCAGGGTAATAGCAATTGGGTATGCGTGGGGCCTGGCTTTAGCCGATATAACCTCTGGGATGCTGAAGCGCTCTATTTTGATTACACTGCTACAGATATGTATATTGCCATAATAACAGGAACCCCTCCCTCTGATTATTACCAAAATCATCCCTCGCAGGGCGATATCTTCATTGATACAGGCAAGTATCAGGACCCGGATTCGCCAGATTATAACTCCTCTATGTATGAATACGCCCTGAATATTTTAGATGGTAAGTTATACAGCGTGAATTCCGTTATAGGGCCTACTCAGTATAGCTCATCTGCCCCCTGGATTTTGGATTCAGGGACGCTTATTACAACATCCGGGCTTGAATTTTACTCCAATTCTGTTGGGCAGAATTCCCACTATGTTATGGAGATGAAGATACCGTTATCTGCCCTGGGGCTAAGCGGAGACCCCGCATATAATACGTGGATACACTGGACGATGCACTGCGGGAATGACGAGGTAGAGTTTTCTCCCGTTCCTGAACCCGCAAGTCTTATGCTTTTGGGGTTTGGGTTAATGGGGCTTGGTTTGATAAGAAGGAGAAGGATTTAAAATCTTAAAAGGAAGGGAGGTGAAAAGATAGTATGAAGAGGTTAATAATTGTGCTTGCTTTAGGATTGTTGCTTGGATTAGGCACATCGGCCTCAGCAGCTCTAATTACTTTGGGCAATAGCACAGGTTCTGGTGAGATGTATCTATGGGATATCTATAACAGAATCTACGGAACAAATTATGATAAGAGTGGCCTGGAGGCATTAGAGAATGATCTTGCTATAATACAGGGGACATTTCTGTCGAATTCAGGCAAGATATATGAGGCAGCGCGTTATGCAGGCGATACGCTGACAATGAAGTCTTATGTTGGTGCTACTGACTATGATATTGTTTCTGATTTGGCTGGTGGCACAGCGATTTATCATCCACCAGGAGGAGTAAATACTAGCGATCCTGATGGCGCTTCGCATGATGTGGCTGATAATGTTGGTTTTGGAGTTTGGGGTGAGACAGACAGTGGTAAATGGTATTCAGAGAAATGGCGTAACAGCGATGGGAAATATCATTTCTTGGTATTGAATACTCCAGACCCCAATAGATTCTTGGTTTGCTTTGAAGACAAAACAGATACAACCCATAGTGATTGGGATTACAATGATTTTGTCTTTGAGACAGAGAATATCTTTGCTACTCCTGAGCCAAGCAGTATGGTGTTGTTAGGGATGGGTATTTTGGGATTGTTTGGCTTAAGAAGAAAGGTATAAATAATCTTCTTGCCGAATGATTATCAGAATGCCCCCTAAGAGGTGCATTTTCGAAAGTGCAAAAAGGAGGGGGCAGGTCGTTTAAGATTTGCCCCTCTAATCTAATTCTACTTATTAAAATGATGAATAAAAAGAGATTACTGAGTTATACATATAATACACTCTTTCTTTGTTTTGCCCTTACAGCCATAGCCGGCTGCAGCGGAGCCGACCTGGGGGCAGGGATAGATTCTGTGGGTTCTTCTATGGCAGGCTCAGGCGGTAGTGGCGGCAGCAGCGGCGGAGGTTCTGGTAGCGGTGGCAGCAGCAGCGGCGGCGGATTGGCAGCCGTGCACCAGCCGGAGCCGAGTAGTTTTCTGCTTCTGGGCAGCGGCCTGGTAGCTATGGCTATGTATGCCAGAAGGCGAATGAAGGGCAGAAGAAGATAACCGGTTTTTATTTATATAATCTCCTGAATATAAAAAAGTTAAGTTCCTATTTGACAAAAAGCCGGTAAAGTGATAAAATGAATAGTCTAAGTAATGGTATAAAAATAAAAAAAGCATACATAAATGTATTCTCAGAAGACCGGCAAATCCCCATTAAGAGAGGCATATAATTTAACCTTCAGGTGTATTAAAAATAACCCCGCCATCTTTTTCCCTTTTATAATCTTTGCCGTATTTGATTTTATAGCTACAATTATTATTTACCTCGCCCCGCGCGCTCCCTTAAGGGCTATATTAGGCCCCCCCATAAGGACTTTGTGGGGTGAGAGATTTTTACATTACCCCTTGAATTTTATCCTGTTGCCTAAGTTGGCTTCTCTGAGCAGGATGGTCTTGACTATATGCGTGGGCTCGCTATTGACAGGTATAGCAGTGGCTATGATTCTTAATGTTTATAATAAGAAACATATAAATCTAATAGCATGCCTTAGGTCCTCATTTAAAAAATATATCCATCTCTTTGCGGTTGTGCTTTTCTTTAGTTCCCTGTATTTTATCCTGATAAGAATTATAAGGAAGGCGCTGATTATGTATTTCATATCCGGCCATAGTAAACTTCTTTTTCTGGAGGCAGGTATCTGGATGGGGCCGCTCTTATTGGTGCTTAGTTTTGTATTCGCTATTTTAATCCAGTCTGCTTTTATCTATGCTATCCCTGTCCTGATTATAGAAAGGCAGCGGCTTGTTAAATCTATAGTTAAATCATTTATTACATTTAAAAGGATGTTCTTTTCCACAATTACGCTGGTGGGGCTTCCTATGTTATTTTATATCCCCTTTATCATTCTGCAATACAAAAGCGTATTCTTGATTAATAAGTTATTTCCCGAATTTGTTCTGCTTGTTTCGTTGTTGTATGTAATCGTGAATGCCTTAATTATTGATATCCTGGTTACCACCTCGATTACATTTCTATATCTGATAACTACACACGAGAAGACTGATGAATAGGGTTATAGCAGCAGTAATATCTTTATCGTTTGCATTTGTTATGCTGAGTGGCTGCCAGATTGATGACCAATACGCTATGGAGAGGCAATACTGGCAGGTGCAGAAGCAGGCAGAGAGGATATTTGATAACCCGCATGCCTCGCCCCCCAATGAATTGGAAAGGGTTGTTCGTCTGCTGAAAAAATTTGCAGAGGAGTATCCTCAGGTAGGGCTGGCAGTGAATGCAGAATTTACTATTGCGCGTCTTTATATTGTAAAAGAGGAATATGATAAAGCCAGAGAAGAGCTGAGGTCTCTATTGGGTGAGCATACTGATTCACAGTCTATCAGTTCAGAGGCATTATTCCTCATTGGCAATACCTATGAGTTAGAGGATAAGTGGAGCCTGGCTCTTCCTGAGTATAAGAGGATTATGCGGGAGCATTCTGCCACCCCCAGGGGATTGGGTATCCCTATATATATAGCCCAGCACTATAAACTCAAATATCAGCCGGACAAGATGGTGGATGCGCTTCAGGAGGCGGTTGAGCATTACAGGAGATTGGCTGATAAATATGCCGCCTCGCCGTTGGGTTTCAGGGGATACAGCCTGGTGGCGCAGTGTTATGTTTTGCTTAAGGATTGGCAGAGTGTAATAAACACACTGAATATTATAGTAGATAGATATAAAGACAGGATTAATGTGGATGGCGTCCTGATGGATTTGGCATTAGTTTATCGCAGGCAGTTAAATGATGGAGCCAAGGCAAAAGAGGTTCTGGAGAGGTTAATCAGAGATTATCCGGAAAGTAAATTATTAAATATGGCAACTGCTTTAATAGAAGAGATTGATAAAGAAGAAGGAGAAGGTCAAGATGCAGAGACAGAATAATAACTCAGAGGGCTTTTTGAGAAATCTGTTAAACAATACTCTTAAAGAGATGATGTCCGTGGTTGGCGCTGAATGCGGCTCACTCTTCCTTTTTAACTCAAACAGCAGGGAGCTTGTTTTGAATTCTTTTTATAATTCAGGGAACCTTAATCTTCAGGGGCTAAGACAAAAGGTGGGAGATGGTATATCCGGAAAGGTAATAGATATGCAGACGCCCATACTGGTTAAGGATATATCTACTGATTCGCGCTTCAACCGCAACGGATTCAATCATTATAGAACGAATTCGTTTATCTCTATACCGCTGCTTAGCCAGAGGGGCATCCTGGGGTTGATAAATTTAGCGGATAAGTCCTCCGGTGAGCCCTTCTCGGAGAAGGACCTGGAGTTTGCGGTTGTCCTATCCAAGTATGTCTGCTTGGCTATAGAAAATTTAGAGACCTCCGTGGGGGTGGAGTTGGAGAAATATGCCTCCGTGGGCAAATTAGCGGTGGGGATAGTGCACGAGATTAATAATCCCTTAGACGGTGTTATCAGATATACGAATATACTGCTTGAGCAGATGAGTGAGGATTCTGTAAGCAAGGAATATTTACTGGAGATAAAGAAGGGGTTGAACAGGATTACAAATATTACTAAATCCCTGCTTCAGTTTTCTTATCAGGTGGGAGCTAATTCTTCCCAGGTAGAGAAATATGTTGATATCAATATGTTGATAGAAGAAGCCCTGGATACAATGGAGGATAGGCTGAATGGTAAGATTATGGTAAATAAGAGATATAAGGAGCGATTGCCCAGGATATTAGATTTTGGTCTGGCGCATATAGTTACGAATATCATAAAGAATGCCCTGGATGCCATGTCTGATAGCGGGGGGACGCTGGATATATCCACAGATGTAAAAGATTCTTCTGTCAGGATTATCTTTCAGGATACGGGCCCGGGAATTTCTGCTGAAATCAGAGACAGGATATTTGAACCGTTTTTTAGCACTAAAAGCATAGATAAAGGCGCTGGTCTTGGTTTGTCAATCTGCAAAGAGATAATTAACAGATATGACGGTAATATCGAGGTGAATAGTTCGCCTGGTAAGGGAGCTGCTTTTAATATATTAATCCCCAAAAGGTATTTAGAAAATGAATGAGCCGCATTTAAACGGTAAGCCGCATATATTAATAGTGGACGATGAGCCGCTGGTGAGGCGGTCGCTTAGCGAGTTGTTGACCCTTTCCGGATACGCGGTCAGTACCGCCGGAGACGGAAAGGAGGCACTGGAATTATTAAAAACATATACGGCGGATGTGGTCATTACTGATATTAAGATGCCTCAGATGAGCGGTATCCAGTTGTTGAAGGAGATAAAATCCACTAATTCCGATATACCTGTCATATTAATTACCGGCTATGGTAGCATTGAGAGTGCAGTAGAGGCAATGAGAGAGGGCGCCTATGATTATGTTACCAAGCCCATCGTGGATACCGAGATAAAGATAGTAATCGAGAGACTAATAAAACAACGCCAACTCCAGGAAGAGAATATAAAATTAAAAGAGCAGCTTTCTATATCACGCCGCGAGCGTTTTCATAATATTGTAGGCAAGAGCCAGAAGATGCAGAAAATATATACCCTGATTGAGGCAATAACTCAGACCAGGGCAACCGTTTTAATACATGGTGAGAGCGGGACAGGCAAACGCTTGATAGCACATGCTATCCATAAATATAATGAGCAGGAGCGAGATAAGCCCTTTATTGAGGTTAGCTGCGGGGCATTAACCGAGACATTGCTGGAGAGTGAGTTGTTCGGTCATGTGAAGGGCGCTTTTACTGGAGCGATAAAGGATAGAGTTGGGCGTTTTGAGTTGGCTAACGGAGGGACTATATTTCTGGATGAGATAGATGCCTTCTCGCCGGCCTTGCAGGTGAAGTTATTAAGGGTCTTGCAAGAAGGGGAGTTTGAGAGGGTAGGGGATACCTCTACAGTCAAGGTGGATGTCAGGGTAATCGCTGCTACTAATCAGAACCTTCAGGATTTAATCTCCCAGGGGAAATTCCGCACGGATTTGTATTATCGTTTAAATATAATATCCATTGAGGTGCCTCCTTTAAGAGACCGCAAAGAGGATATTCCGCTATTGGTGGATGAGTTTATAAAAAAGCACGCAAAGCATATAAACAAAAAGATAGAGGGGATATCTGATGAGGCGCTTTCGATATTAATGGATTATAATTGGCCAGGCAATATCAGGGAACTGGAGAATGTAATCGAAAGGGCTACGATATTAAGCAAGGGAACAGTGATTACCCCCTTGGATTTCCCTGACTTTCTGAGTATTATCGAGCAGGAGGAGTCTTTAGCCACGGTTAATAACAATCTAAGACTGAAGGATGCTTTACAGTCTCCGGAGAGAGAATTGATATCGCGGGCGCTTGAGTCTGTAGGGTGGAATAGAAATGAAGCAGCCAAACTCCTGGGTATCAATCGGACTACTCTTTATAAGAAGATGAGAAAATTTGGACTATTAAATAAACAACATAAGGGTGATGAAAGAGGAGAGTAAGAATAATCTAAAAGATAACAAGCCGTCTTTATCCTTAAGCGATTTCCTGGACATTAATGAATGGCAGAAGATTCAGGATAATTTTTCCATAGTAACCGGCGTTTGCTTACGGACAGTAGATTCAAAAGGCAATCCTATAACCCTGCCCAGTAGAAAGCCTCATTTATGTAATAATTTATTAAAGGCATACCAGTTGCAGGATAAGTTATGCGGCAGGTGCCTGCCTACATTTCTGGGTGGTAGCGGTGTAGTGGATAGGAATCTGAGTTTTGTCTGCCACGCAGGTCTATCTAACTTTGTTGCACCATTAAGGTTAGATAGCAGGGTCTTTGGTTATATTATTGTGGGCCCGCTGGCGTTGATTATGCGTAAACCCAAGGAGCAGTATCAAAAGATGGCAGAGGAGTTGAATATAGATGCAGAAGAACTTTGGGAGGCAATATTAGAGATAAAGGTAACCTCGTTCCAGGGAGCGCTTTCCCTGGTAGAATTAGTCAGGGGGGTGGGTGAATATACAATAAAATTGGCTTATCAGAATGTTATAAGTGGAAAGGAGAGGGGAATGGCTCCGGATTCATCGAAATTGAGCAAGTTATTGGATGCATTGTTAGAGGTAGCATTTCAGGTAAGTGGAGCAGATGTGGGGTCTATAATGTTCCTTGATAAAGATGAGGAGTTGACAATTCAGGCCTCACGGGGTATCCCCGATGAAATCGTAAAATCTACCAGGGTGAGACTGGGAGACGGTATATCCGGCATGGCGGCAAGAGAGAGGACTCCCTTTTTAATAGACGATGATATTAAAGATAACAGAATCAGGCCTTATCTTAAGCGCAGGTATATAAGTTCTTCAATGGTTATCCCCATCAATGTGAAGGAAAGGGTGATGGGCGTAATGAATCTGGGCACCCTTAGGGCTTCTGCGATAAAGTTTACCAATGAGAGCTTAAGGGTAATGAATAAACTCGTTGAATTAACAAGATTAGCCATTGAATCTCTGAAATAATAGAAAAGCCAATATCTATTAACGGAGGACTCCATAAAAGATATTGGCTTTTTCTTTTTGTTTCTTATCTTTCCTTTCGTAGACTGGTAGGTAGTATTTTTAATTCCTCTCTATATTTAGCTACAGTACGCCTGGCGATATTTAGATTATTCTGCTTTAAGAGAAGGTTTGATATATCCTGGTCGCTTAAGGGGTGTTTTTTATCCTCACGCTCGATTAGTTCTCTGATAAGACTTTTTACCTGGCTGGAGGATACGGCTTGCCCGTTTTTATCGTGTATATGGCTTGAGAAGAAGTCCTTTAGCGCTATAATCCCATAAGGAGTCTGGACGTATTTATTCATAACTACCCGGCTAACTGTGGATTCATGCAGATTGAGTTTCTGCGCTATTTCCTTAAGGGTAAGAGGCTTCAATTGCGAGATATCCTCTTTTAATGCCTCTTTTTGAACATCAAGGACTGCCTCTACAACCCTCCTGAGAGTAGATTGTCTTTTGGAGATAGCCCTTAATAATTCTACTGCCTTGCGAAGTTTATTAGTGAGGAATTCCTTGGTCTTTTCGTCCAGTTCGTTATTCTTCAGCATTTCTATGTAGGTTTTATTTATTTTTAGTCTTGCTAAATTCTCGCTGTTTATATCTATCTCTAAGGCACCGTTTTCCTTCTCGGTTACCACTATATCGGGAATAACACGCTCGATCTCATCCAGGGAGTAATTGGCACCCGGCTTGGGGTTTAGTCTCAATATCTTCTTAATTAAGGGCATGATATTCTCTAAGGGTTCCTTCAATGACCTTGCAATAAGCGCATAATTCTTTTTAGCCAGTTCCTCCAGGTGAGAATCTACAATCTTTCTAATTAGAGGGTCGTCTTCATTGAGTAAATCTAACTGTATAAGCAGGCATTCCTTAAGGGTGCGTGCTCCTACGCCAGGGGGTTCGAACTGCTGGATTAATCTGAGGGTATCTTCTACCTTCTCGGCAGATGTATTTAATATACTGGCCATTTCTTCCACGGATGCCTTAAGATAGCCATTTTTGTCTATGTTGCTGATGATTTCCTGTCCGATCTTTAGCTGTTCATCCGTATCACTGAACATGCCAAGCTGCCTTAGAAGCACCTCATGCAGGGATACCTTCTTTGTGATTCTGTTAATACGCAGGTCTAAATCTGTTTTCTTTCTGCTGACAGGAGGATTTAACAGATAATCCAT
>JAOZPD010000026.1:14236-15056 GCA_029932935.1 Candidatus Omnitrophota bacterium
TTATTTCGTTAAGAGAGGGCAGGGGAGACTCAGGAGTCTCTTCGAGATTAATTGGCTGGGTTGCAATTGATACAGTCTCTGCGGAGCGCTCCTCTTCAAGAAAGGGGTTATTATTTAATTCCTCATCAATAAGATTTTTTAGGTCCAACAGGGGTAGGGTGAGTATCTTGAGGGAGTGCCTGAGTTCCGGGGCTAAAAGCCGTTTTAATTCTAATTTCTGTTCTATCTTCATCTAAAACTATTATAACATAAAATCAGCAGGATTTATATAAAAATTTACCCTTGACAGGATTGGCAAGGGGCAGTAAAATGGATATTAATGAGTATATACTCATAATAACCAGGGCGTTAAAAGTAGGTAAATATAGGTAAATCCAGGTCAAACAGTGAAACCAAGAGGCAGACCCAGAAAAACCAAGATAATAAGAGAGAAGCCTGAAATCGTAAGGTTCAGCCCCAGGGGGAAACCAGGCAGGCCGGATGAGGTGGAGCTATCTATGGAGGAGTTTGAGGCAATAAGGTTGGTTGATTATTCCGGCATGTCCCAGAGGGAGGCAGCCAGGTCTATGCAGGTTTCTCAGCAGACAATATCCAGAATTATAAGACAGGCGCGCCGTAAATTAGCCGACTCATTCATAAACGGAAAGATAATAAAGATAGAGGCCGCAGAATATACACAAGACGAAGCCCAAAATACTCACCGGGATGCGCAATCCCAGGCGCGCGAGCCATCCGCTTAGAGAATCTTTAGATTAAATTGAATATTCACCAACTTCCTATAATATATGTTATGTTAACTTCAATATGGATAAAAATTTTA
>JAOZPD010000003.1:0-16850 GCA_029932935.1 Candidatus Omnitrophota bacterium
AGGTATGTTCCTCAGATGGAGATGGGATACCACAGGAGGGCTGGCGCAGCTTTGCTGAGGAACCAGTACTGGTCTATATTAGTGGGCCCCGAGACACTCAAGGCAGAGAGGTTAATATACGTCTTAAGTATGCTCTAGATACACCAGCGGATGCTATCGCTGGTAATTATCAGGCCACAATTACTTATACAATGACGGAGACACCTTGATATGATAACAATAATATTACGTGGTATAGCTGTTATATTGATTTCTTTTATAAGTACAGCCTTCATGTTCTCTAGTTATGCGTACGCCTTATTTGAGTTGAGGGCAGATAATAATATAATTGACTTCGGGTTTATGAATATTAATGAGGTCAAGGAGATTCGTGAGAAGGGAACTTATCATAATGAGATTACCTGTAGGTCGGACACGGGGAATACCTGGTATCTTAAGATACATCTGATTGAGCCACTTAAATCGGGTGGCTATTATATACCCTTTGATAATTTTAAATGGAGGGTTGTCTCAGTTATTAACGGCAGTGGTATTGTTTATAATGAGGATGTTTTTAGGAGCTTTTCCGATATCCCGGATTTAGTTTATACAAGTGGACCCAGCGATAACTCGGGGAGTGAGATTAACGTCAGGTTCGATTATCAACTTTCTATACCAAGAAACCAGCCTCCAGGGAATTATCGTACCATTGTGCGCTATACAATGACGGAGCTATTCTAAGTTTTCTATCTTTAGAGAAGAGAGGTGTTGATTAAATTGATGATGTGTCGTAAGGTAATTGTTTTCTCCTTTCTGTTTATTATTATATTGGTTGATTCTGTCTCTGCCTTTCGGTTTAATGTTGATCCTCCTCGGATAAAACTTACAATAAATCGCGGCGAGAAGAAAAATAGCTATGTTGTAATAAGTAATACACACCCGAAGGAACCCATTCATATCAGGGCTTATGTTCAGGATTTGGTGTATTTGCCAGATGGTAGTAATGATTTTCTTCCTCCCGGAACGACACCGTGGTCCTGCGCTGATTGGATTAACTTAAACCCACGCGATTTCGATTTGCCCCCCAATAAAGAACAGGTTGTTAAGTTCCAGGTTAAGGTGCCTCCTGATGCCAGGGGGGGATATTATGGAATAATATTCTTTGAGGTATTTACTCCCCCTAGTCAGAAGGATGTCAGCGCTGCAGCAATTGCTGTAAGGATAGGAACGATAGTCTTAGTGGATGTAGCAGGTACTACTGAATACAGAGCAGAATTGACCAATTTGAGTGTGACTGTAACAGAGAAAGGGCTCTATGATATTTCTTGTACCGTAAAGAACTCAGGAAATGTACTTGTTCGACCCACTGGAACAGTGCAGATATTGGATATGGATGAATTGGAGTTGGCGACTATAGATTTTAATTCCGCGAGGGAGGGTATTTTTCCCGGAACCAGCAGAAAATATACCGTATCTTATAATGGGCATTTAAAGGAAGGCAAATATATAGTGCGGCTCCTCTTGGATTATGGAGGAGAGAGTTTATTAGGGGGACAGGCCTTGTTTGAGGCGGGCTCCTTGCAGTAATATAATTGATTTTATTAGTATCAGGAGGGAAAAGGGGGGTTATGGCTGAGAGACCCCCTTTTTTTATCAAAAGGATAAAAAGAAATGCTAAGAAGGTTAGTCAGTTTATTATTGACCCTGCAATTAGTATCCTCTCCAGCTGGTTTATCTTTTGCTTATCCAGGCCCAGGCGGTTTGGCTGTGGATTTTTTGTATGAGATAGCCTCTAATTATTATCAGGTAGGCAACTTTAGAGAGGCCCTGAACGCACTGGATAAATTATTATTAATCGAACCCAATAATACAGAGGCAGTCAGATTGTTAGAGCAGATTGCGGTTGGAGACATAGAACCTAGTGGCTTGGCTGCTGACTTCTTATTTGAGATAGGAAGAGAATATTATAAAAGGGGGAATCCTAAAGAGGCGTTATTCGCTTTTAGAAAGGTGCTCTTGTTGTTGCCAGGTCATAAAAAGGCAAAATCATCAATAGAGATTATAATAAGAGAATATCCGGACATAGCATGTGAGATAAAAGGATTCATGCAGGGGCAGGCTGCCAAGATAGAAGGAGGAAAATCCAAGAGAAGGCCACTCTCTTCAGTTACAATAAAGTCAGAGAAGGGGACAGAGAAAGAACTAAGGAGGAAGGTTTTGTTTTCGGAAAGAAGAAAATCTACAACAGAAGAAATAGCCATATCAAGTTCAGAAAGACAGATACAAGCAAAGCCTTCGCCTCAATCTGAATTATTAAAATCAGCTACTGAACAGGTAATAAGATCTGATTCCAGGCAACAGCCTCAGACAGAATATCTACGCCCACTAGAGTCATCAGAGATACTCTCCAAAAAAGAGGTTAGTTCAGATTCCAAGCAGCAACCCCGGAGAAAATATCTGTCCACCTTTGAATCATCAGAGGCAGCTACTAAGAATATAGCGAAGTCTAAGCCCAAGAGACAACCCCAAACAGAACCAGAGTCCTTACCACAGCTTGAATTAGCAAAAGAGATTAGTGAAGAGGAGAGGGGATTACGACGGAGAGAGCTTGTTGAATCTCCAGCGCAAACGGAATCAGTAGAAAAAAGAGAGGAAGAGACTGAAGGCCTGAGAATTAAGTTTAAAGAAGAAGATGAGATTGAAGGCAGGACAGAGTCAGGAACAGGGATAGAGTCGGCGCGGGCGAGAGAGAGAGAGATGACCTTTACTCTTAGGCAACTTGAGAAGAGACTTACAGAAGAGCAAATAGTACTTGAGCAAGAAATAGCGTCTGAAGAGGCATCCAGCTCGAGAAAGAAGATAGCATCTCGCAAATGGATAAAAATAATGAAGGCTAAATCTGGCAAGGTGATTACCTCCAGGTCATTGGAGGGTTATGTATTGCTTGAGGGAGTTAAGATATCTTTAGCTGGAGAGTCCCCTCTTGTAATAAGTCCTGTCTTAGAAAAAGGAGATGATATCTGGTTTCCCTTGGAGGAGATTACCGGGTATCTTGGGTTGGTAACATTCGCGATTACGGAGAATAGTCTGAATATAATTCGAGGGGATGGCCTGCCTCTTGAGATAGATATCGGTAGTACAGAGGTGCTATTAAGTAAACAGGTATATCTTATCCTTGAGCATCCCGTATTGAGATATGAAGGGATAACCATGGTAAATCTGGTGGACCTGGCAGCTTTGTTAGCTATAGATACTGAATGGAACTCAGGGGATAATACGCTAGCTATTACTAAATTGGTTTCAAAAGGATTTACCACTTTTAATAAACCCAAACCGAGAGGTGTACCATCAGAGAGCGTTGAGAAACCAACGATTACGAGGGAAGAACCAGAAGCGTCAGGTAGATTGTTGCCAATGCCCCCTGAGGTTCAACCAGACATAAGGCTTAATTTTCATAGTTACACAACCTATCTGTTTAATAATTTGACTAATGAAGAGACGAAGAGTGAACAGTTACGTATAAGCGGCGATATCTATGATTATAGATTAGATTCTGAATTCAAATGGAAAGATAAGAATAACAAGGCTATGGTCGAGGATGGCAAATTTATTGGGATTTACGGGAAAGATGTCTGGTTGAAGTTTTTAGATCTTACATATAATCTGTATCCTATGAGGGGACAATCAGAGAGTTATGAAGGTATGGAGATAACGATGATTCACGAGCCGTTCAGAACCAAGATATTCGGAGGAGATAGGGATGTGACGGTTTCAGGTCCGACTGACGTCGGGCAGGTGAGATATTTTGGCAACATTCTGGGCATTGAGCAGCAGTATAACTCCGAGGTAGTAGATTTTAAAACCGCCCTGTTAGGAATGGATTCGGAGGCCGAGACATATGAAAAATCAGGCACTACTTCCTTCCCCAGAAGGAATCTTGTGGGATTAGGAGATACCACTTTGCACATGCCTTACGGTGTAGATCTGTCAGCTCAATACGCTCTTTGTAATTATTATTCAGATGAGGTGAAAGATAACTTGATTCATGATAATAACTGGCGTATTGGTGCAAAGCTGGAGAGAGCAGATGTGTTGTTAAAATACGGCTATGAGTATGTAGGTGATAGTTATGCATCAATAAGCGATCCCAGTTTCTATCAGGATTATAAAGGTTGGGATTTATATAGCAGGTATAAACTGAGTAGATACCTTTCTTTTTCTGGAAGTTACAGAGAGTCGCAGGATAATGTAGATGATGATGGTACTCTGCCGACAAATAAGAATAAAACTTTATCATTGGGCTCATATTTGTCTCTTCCTACCAACACCAATATTAGTCTTAGTTGGTCAAGGGGTTCTAGCAGGACTACAACCCCCAATACCTCTTTAACCGGCACAACCTCTCATGACTATATTTTTAATGTGTTTCAGAACTGGAAGGATTTAACAGGTCAGTTTAGCTACAGTCACTATACACTGGATAATATAGGGGTTACGGGAGATCTCTCTTCAGATACCTATGCCTTTTCTATATATAGATTTCTTCCCCGCATAAGGGGTTCATATCTAAGGTTTAGAGAAGAGATTAGAAAGACGAGGTATAAATCGCCGTTGGACTATGTTACTATCGACTATAATACCGATTTGGGTTTCAGATATTACTTTTCTCGCGATTTCTCTACCTACGGAAATTGGAGATTATATTCCCCAAGGACAGAGGGCGAGCAGGAGAGAGACCTTATGTCGTTCAATATAGGTAGCGAATGGAATATTGATAAGGATACAAGTATTGGTATTGATTTTAATTTCGCTCCCTATGATTTGCGTAATTCCGAAAATCGTAATTCAGATGCTTGGTCTATTTTGTTAAGGTTTTCCTGTGGCTTTGATATGAGTAGTCCTGCTAAATGGAGTAAGATAGAGGGTAGGGTATTTATAGACTCAAATGAGAATGGAGTATATGATGATGGCGAGCCAGTTTTACCAGAGATACTTATTCAGATTCCCAAAGAAAATGTAGTCCGCACAGATGATAGAGGACATTATATTTTAAAGGAGGTTATACCGGGCGTTAAGACAGTTAAGTTAAATGCTATAGAATTACCTATTGAGTTAATTTCGTTAGAGGGTCTTGAGAAGACTGTTACAGTAGGCGCGAGAGAGGACATAGAAGTCAATTTCCCCTTAATAAAAAGTTCCACTATTAAAGGGAGATTATTTATAGATGAGAATAATAACGGAATTTATGATATTGGAGAGGATGGCATAGAGGGGGTTATCGTCACTTTGTTGATGCCAGAATATAGAGCGGCTACCACCGATGAAAATGGCAAGTTTAGTTTTGAATATCTTTTGCCTGGAATTTATAAAATAAAGATAGACCCCGCAGATATGCCCATGGAATACAATTTAGTTTCACCGGAGGAATTAGAAGTAGAGCTGTCTTCTGGTGAGGAGATTTCAGATGTGAATTTTATTGCGGTTACCAGGCCAATAATTATAAAGTCTTTTTGATAGCATATTAATTCTCTCTAAAGCTTCTCACAGATGGTATATCTGGTAACCTCTCCTACATCGGATTGAATCTTATCTACATTGATCTCAGGCATCGATTCTGGATTTCTCTCTATTTGACTATGGAGGCATTCACTGGTATTTGGATTTTCAGATGCGATCTCTTCAGGCAGCTCTCTTATTGTTATAAATACAGCAGTAGTTATGGTCGTCTGTTCTGCCTTGGCCTTTGGTGCCCCGATTAAGAGTAAAACCAGAATTGAAACCCATACCCCATATCTTTTAAGCAGTTTCATTTCTACCTCTTCGGCAACCCCGCTGCCCTGTCCGTGGCACCAGGGCCGGTGGTTTTGCGCCTCCAGCCTTACGGCTGGATTTACCTTTTCGGAGGCAGGAACTCATCGGAGCTTATTTTTATCTGTTCACCTCCCTATTGCCCCCAATATTCTTTCTTTGAGTTCCTGTTCAGTCCTTATTCCTCTTACATCTATATTTGTTTTGCTTAATATATCTACCATTAGTTGAATTATCTTTGTTCGAGGTATTTTTATTCCATTATAAAAGAGCGCATCCTTACCCAATTTATCTAAGAAATCTATCTCTTCACGGCGAAGAAATGTAACTACCCTCTGCGTCTTTATGGATTCCTTCATCATTATCATCCTCTGCATTCCCAAAAAAAATCCCTAAGCCAACTACCTTAAGCTTAGGGTTTTTATCTCTGCCTCCTGGCAACCCTGCCGCCTTACCTAAATATTATATTATCTTTTAGGTTTAGGCCGTTGGCTTTGCGCCCTATCCTTTCGGATAGTTAGCCTTTTTCATTCGGCTTTACAATATATTCTCTACCTAAAGTATATATTAAAAATACAAAAATGTCAAGTTGGCAAAATGACAATTTACACAATTTGCAAGTT
Organism: Candidatus Omnitrophota bacterium; assembly: GCA_029932935.1. GTDB lineage: Bacteria > Omnitrophota > Gorgyraeia > Gygaellales > JAHJCI01 > JAOZPD01. The sequence goes on from JAOZPD010000003.1 coordinate 6,411, forward strand.
CCTCTTGTTTTTTCTCTAATTATGTTGTATACTTTTATTGGTTCTTTAAAAATGTAAACGCTTTCTTTATCAATCGAAAGGGCAAACCATCTGAAAGGATGGGGCGTTCCGTATGGGATAAGTTGTCTGATTTATTGCATACGGAACCTCGAAAGAGAAGCATATAGAATAGACTGCTTCCTTCGAGGCAAAGCTTACAGACCTTCGGTTAGATTTAACCAAGGTGGCTGGGCTGCCGAAGTTGGTAAAGTATATTTCATAGAACGCCAGTACGCAGTTCGCAGAAGCCCTATTTTTTCAGATAATTTGCTGAAGAAATAGGGCTTTTTATTTATAGAGCCATGTCAAGCATAATGCTGATTTCCCAAATTATAATTACTATTTTTCTAAATCTGTGTATCTTGGTTACATCTTCTTACCCAGAGGTGTGCTTCCAGAAAGGAATCTGTTATGTGTCTTGGCAGAGAGATAGATATTTGTCTTTGCACTCGGATGAATCATTAGAGCAGTTAGCTCAGACGGGAGCTGATTGGGTGGCAATTATAACTACTTATTATCAAGATAGATTTAATTCTAAGAGTATTTATCCTACCTCTAAGACGCCGAGTGATAGAAGTATAATTCATGTGATTAATCGGGCACATCAACTCGGACTGAAGGTCATGCTTAAGCCCCACATTGATTTACTCGATAGGTCTAATGGATTATGGAGGGCAGATATTGGATTCCAGAATTATAGAGATTGGCGGATATGGTTTACTCAATATCTGAATTTTCTACAACATTACGCTTTGCTAGCAGAGAAGACAGGAGTAGAATTATTCTGTATAGGGACGGAATTATGTTTTGCTTCAGCACAAACTGAATTTTGGAGAGGATATATCATTCCTCGTATAAGAGAAATTTATTCAGGAAAGCTGATTTATGCAGCTAATTGGGATGAATATAGGAATGTTCGTTTCTGGGATGATCTCGATTATATAGGAATTAATGCCTATTTTCCTCTTGTTGAGAATAGTAGTAACCCTGAGTACGAGGAGATAAAAGTCAGTTGGGAGAGATGGGCAGATGAGATTCAGATGTGGCAAGAGAAGATAAGGAAGCCGATTATCTTTACTGAGATAGGATATCGCAGCTGTGAGTCAGCTGCTAGAAGACCGTGGGATAGTGCATCTGGGGGGCGGGTTAATTTAGAAATACAGGCAAATTGCTATAAGGCGGCCCTGGCTACCCTCTATTGTCGTTCATGGTGTGCTGGTCTATATTGGTGGTACTGGAAGAGCTCTCCTTATGCAGGGGGTGAAGGCAATCGTGACTTTACCCCACAGGGTAAACCAGCGCAATTAGTACTTACAGCGTGGTATAATAGGTCTTATCTTGTTTACCTTTCAAAATAAACCCTGTACTATCCCTGCTGCACTACCATTGGGAGGAGACGGTGAGATACAATTCCTGTGCAGCAGAGGTATTCTTCCCAGCAAATGTGTTGCCATAACCAAATTCTATATTGAGGAGATCCCGGATTTTGAATATTGGGCCAATAGTAAATTTTACCCAGTCTTCATCTATCCCGCCAGTCTGAGCTAAACCCTCCTGAGCATCGATTGTTGATTTGAGTATTAGCCCACTCCAGAGATTATATCCCAATTCAAAAAAATAAATTATTTCATTGGCAGGTTCTTCGTTACGCGCTCTGAATCCCAATTCGAATTTTGAGTAGCCGGGTAGTTTATACCAGGATTGTGCGGTAAGAAGTTTTATTTCTGCATCGATCTGTTGTTTCCCTAAAGCAGGCACCGCGTTCTCATTGATGTGTAATGGTAACTTCACCCTGGATTGCAATGAGCAGATAAAAGGTTCTTTGAATAGAAGATATTTTACTCCCGGCCATAAATATACAAAGCCACTCCTTGCATATTTTCTAAAGTCATCCTTCCAGTGCGCTTCTTTAAAAGGTAGATAGAGCATTGCTGTGTATCTATCAGTAAGGCCGTATTCAATCTTATATTCCGTAGTCACTTCGTAGTATTCTCCATTGTAATCCCACCTTTTTTTATGCCCATGATTATCAAATTGGTGATTATGCCAGTAATACTTAGTATATATCTCTGCATACAGCTCGCCCTTCTTTAATGTCCAAGCCCCCCTCTGTACAGGAATAATAGGATTATTATAGTGGGTGACATTTCCTTTCTGTTTATCAGAGAGACTACGATGTGCCTTGGATTCTTCTCTTAAGAGGCCGTTAGGGGAAACAGCATTTCCTTTTTGCTTATCAGATGAAGAAGGAGGCATTTTTTCTGCCGAATAGTTTCTATATTGTTGGTTATTGGGGCTATTAAAAGCGGATTGGCTAACCTGATGATTTTGCATTTCTGAGGAAGAGGCACCTTCTCTACAGAATTCTTCTTTCGCATTTTCTAGAGCAAGTAACATCGCCTTCTGCTGGAGATTATTCTCTGATAAACTCAATGCAGCCTTTTCCTTATCAACTTTGGTTATCTTACCTGTTCTTTGGCTATTGCTTTGTCGAGATTCTCTAAGGATCTGAGCCAAAGGCAGAGAGGCCGAGGCAATTTTATTTTCGCAATGTCGCAATAGTTGCTTGGCTTCTTTATGATGAGGGCAGATAATCAGGCATTTCTTTAGCGCATCTCTTGCTTCTGTATATCTATGCTGCTGGAAGTAAAGTTGGCCTACATTGAATAGAAATTCGGTAGTTAGGCTATAGCCCTGAGCAAAAGAATTTCCTGCACAGATTGAATTAAGCAATAAGATCAATAGAAATATCCTGAATTTATTAACCATTTCTCCAAATAAAAATATATCATAATCCCATTAAAAGTCAACGAGTTACTTATCATGGAGAATTAAAAAATACTTGACTTATGTGATAAATCAAGTAGTATAAAGAAGAAAAGTTTTTAAGCACATCGCTTTTAATAAAGAATTATTAACTAAATCGTCACGTGATGATATAGATATGAGGCCAATAAACTTGAGTGAGATTACAGAGCTTAATGAGAAGCAGAGGCGCAACATCGCTATCCTGGAGATGCTTAGACGCTTCGGTCCACTTAGCCGTCCAGATATATCTCAAAGATTAGGCGTGAATGTAGTAACAGTTTCTCATTATATCGATGAATTTGTTAAGTATAAGTTGGTTGTAGAAAAGGAGCTGGATGTATCCGAAGGAGGCAGGCGCCCTGTACTTTTAGAGCTTAATCCTGAGGCAGGTTTTAGTATTGGTGTGGGTTTAAATCTTATGAATATGGTGGGTGTTTTAATAGATTTGAAGGGTAATATTGTACTTAAGACACAGATTGACCGGCAAAGCGTGACAGTAAGAGAGGTTGTGGAGTGCGTCTTGGATATAATTCGGGAGATAATCCGGCGTTCCAAGGATTACACGAAAGATATAAAAGGGATTGGCGTTGGTATCGCCGGCATTATTGATAAAAAAGATGGTTCCATCCGTTGGCCAGAGAGGATAAAACATAACTATACTTATTATGCCTCAGTAAATTTTCCTTTGAGAGATTTAATCGAAAAGGAGTTTGGTCTTCCGGTTATCATTGAGAATGACGCTACGAGTGCCTGTTTTGGAGAACACTGGTTGGAGCTGGATCCAGCAGTAAAGAATATCATTTTTATGTTTTCGGGTGTTGGCTGTGGGATAATGATTAATGGACAGCTTTATACCGGCAGTCGTGGTTGTGCAGGGGAGCCGTCGATTTATAATTATAAACAGGATCATCTGTTTCATTGCTCTATGGGTAATCCTTGTTTTTTAAAACGCTGGGAGACGGATCTGGGGATAGTTGAGGAGGTGAAGAATATATTGTCCACTAATCCCCAGGAGGGGATAAAGATTCGTCAGTTGGTAGATAATAGGTTGGATAACATTAATCTCAAGACAATATTTCTTGCAGCACGCGGCAACGACGAGACAGCCAAGGGTAGTTTAGATTCAGTGGCCAGGCGCTTGGGAATAAAGACGGCATATTTAGTGAATATTTTAAATCCAGAGATTGTGGTCATAGGAGGAGGGTTTGAGGAGGCGGGAGAGGAATTTTTGGCTAAGGTAAATCAAACTGTAAAAGAGTGGGCCTTTAGGGAGACTGTGGAGGATTTAAGGGTTGTGTATTCTCAGTTAAGAGAGAATGCAGTAGCGTTAGGGGTGGCAGGGTTAGTATTACGTCAGGTATTTGCTCATTTATAATAAAGTAATACTATTTACAGTATGGAGAAGAAACTAAAGAATATTATTATAGCGCTGGTTGTATTGTTGGCAATCAGCTTTTTTATTATCTTTAATATCCAAAGTTCAAAGTTGACATTATTACGTGAATATAATGAGACCAAAATAAAATTAACTCAAGAGAAAGAAGAGGCTATTAATAAATTAAATGACACCTTGGCAAAGAGCAAGGATCTGCAGGATAGATTAGAACTTGTACAGAAGGAGCTGGAGCGGATAACTAAAGAGAGAGATGAATTAGAGAGCAAATACCAGACTTCCAATAAAGAGAAAGAAGAGCTTCAGAAGAAGATAGAGGAATTAAAGGCAGGTAAGAAGAAGACTGGGATAGCGGCTCCTACTCCAGAAGAGATGAAGATCGCCACGATGGCCAAGGCAGAAGAGGCGTATTGGGCTGAGGTGTTAAAGAGCAATGCTGATTTGAAGCTTCAGGTGGAGAGTCTGACTAAAAAGTTAGAGGAATTGCGTTTAAGCAACCAGGAATTACAGAATGATAAAGCGGACGCAGAATTGAGGATTTCCGAACTGAATCAGGAGAGGAGAGAGCTACAGAGGAAGCTACAGTATAATGAGAAATTGCTTAATAGTATTTCTGCAGAGATGGTCCGTGAGAAAAATGAGAAAAATAAATTAGAGAAAGACTTGATAGCTCTTAAAGAGCAAAATAGGGCTTTACGCAGAAAGGCTAATCGTTTAGACAGACAGAGAATTGCCTTTGCAGAAAGACTGAGCAAATTGACTCAAGAGAAAGAGCGTTTAATAGCACGCATTGAGGAGACCGAGTCATTATTGGGTGAGAAGACTACCCAGATGGAGCATATGCATCAGGAACTTGAAGAGATGTTGAAAAAGGTCAAAGCAGAGACAGAGGAAATCAAGGCTCCTAAAGAATCCGTGGAGTTGCCCACAATAGTCGTTTCTTCTCCTCCGGTTATAGAGATAGATAGATTAGAGGGCAAGGTTCTTACGGTGGATAAGGAACATGCCTTTGTTGTTATTGATCTAGGCCGTAACGATGGAGTAGATAATGATATGGTTTTCGAGGTGGTTAGAGAGGATAATGTCCTGGGTCAAATTAAGGTGATTCAGTTGCGGGAGGAGATTAGCGCTTGCGATATAATTAAAATTGATATACCTTTCCAGACAGGTGATACTGTAAGGCTTGTGAGAAATTGAGAGTTCGAAAGAGGCCAAGAAAACCATCGATTTCCATCGAAGACGTTGCTCGTGAAAGTGGAGTTTCCCTTGCTACTGTTTCCCGCGTAATAAATAATTTCCCTTCTGTAAAAGAAAAGAATCGCCAGAAGGTCCTCGCTGCTATTAAAAAACTTAAGTTTCAACCTTCTGTTTTTGCTCAACGTTTGGCAAAGGGTAAATCTAATGTGGTAGGATTGATAATACCTCGCTATGAAGGTGTATTTTATTCTTTTTATGTATTGGAGTTGATACGTGGCATCGGTACAATGTGCGAGACGCTAAAATTAGATTTACTATTACATTTAACAGCTACGGAATCTTCTTTAAATCTTAAAGGTTTGGGCGGCCTCATTTTTGCTGATATAATTGGTAATCAACATCAATTGGAGACAACGTTGGAGCATGGTATTCCGTGTGTGGTGGTTAATCATATTGTGAAAGATCTTGAGGTCTCCTGCATTTCTGTAGACAATGCAGGGGGTGCTGAACAGGCAGTGAATTATTTGGTTAATCTTGGCCACAGACATATTGCTCATATAACTGGAGACCTGATTACTCAGGCTGCAAAGCAACGTTTGGAGGGATTTAAAATTGGCCTGAGGAAGAATAATATTGATTTTCAAGATAGTTCTGTAATTGAGACTGATTATTCACGCGGACAGGCACGTAATGCCGCTTATAAATTACTATCGTCAAGACCACCCCCTACGGCTATATTTGTTGCTTCTGATTCAATGGCATTAGAGGTGATGGCAGTAGCTACAGAGTTAGGTAAGATGATTCCTGATGATTTCTCTATTATTGGTTTTGACGATAATCCTTCAGGGCTTTATGCGCCAGTGGCTTTGACTACAATTAAACAACCTTTAATAAAAATGGCCCAGGAGAGTGTTAGAGAGTTATATAGATTAATGAGTAGCCGTTCGGCTAAGGTTGTTAGACGAGTTTTACCCTGCGAGTTAATAATCAGAGAGTCCTGTGCTCGCCTAAATCAAAGATAGCCTTGTCTCTTAAATTTTAGAGCTGCGTATTTATTGTTCATACTATTTATTGTATATTAATAAATATCTATGCCCTATATATAGTATTTTTTCTTGACAAGTTTTTTATTCTATGTTATGCTCTTGGTGTTAATTAGGTTGAAGACGGATAGGAATCTTTTTAGGTTTTTTGAGAGGTGGGCAGAATGCATTTATTCTGCCATGGTTTATCCAAGGAGGTATAAAGATGAAGGTTAATCTCTCAGAGAATGCCTTGAGGGTATTACAGAGGCGATATCTTAAGAAGGATAGTAAAGGGCAAGTTATTGAGAGCCCAGAAGAATTATTCAAGCGGGTAGCTCAGGCAATTGCTGGCGTGGAGAAACTATACGGGCGTTCAATAACAGAGATAAAAAGATTGGAGGATGATTTTTTTAATCTGATGGCTTCATTGGAGTTTATGCCCAATACCCCAACATTAATAAATGCGCGCAGGAAATTAGGGCAGCTATCCGCTTGTTTTGTCGTTCCTATAGATGATTCTATGGAGTCTATCTTTGATGCTGTAAAGGCCTGTGCCATAATACATCGTACAGGGGGAGGCACAGGGATGAGCTTTAGCCGCTTAAGGCCAAAGGATAGCATTGTTAAGACTACGGGTGGTTTGGCTAGTGGTCCAGTTTCTTTTATGAAGGTCTTTGATGCTGCTACCCATGCGGTTCGTCAAGGAGGCGTGCGTCGTGGTGCGAATATGGGTGTTTTGAATATTAATCATCCAGATATATTAGAATTTATTACCTGTAAAGATAAAAATAATGAGATAACTAATTTTAATATCTCTGTAGCTATAACCGAGGATTTTATGAATAAATTTAGTAAGTCAGAGGATTACGAATTGATTAATCCTAATACAAAGAGAGTTACCGGTACACTTAACACAGTTGAGGTGTTTGATTTAATTGTTAAACAGGCGCACAAGAATGGTGAGCCGGGGGTAATGTTTATAGATCGGATGAATGAGTTTAATCCTACTCCTACTCTGGGAAGGTACGAGTCAACGAATCCCTGCGGAGAGCAGGTGTTGCTTCCTTTTGAGTCTTGCAATCTTGGCTCAATCAATTTGGTACGGATGTTAAAGAAGACAAACTTAGGTTATGAAGTGGATTGGAGAAGATTGAGGAGGACTGTGCATTTGGCTGTACATTTTTTGGATAATGTAATTGATGCAAATAAGTTTCCCCTGCCACAGATTGAGAAGGCAACTAAACTTACCCGTAAAATCGGTTTAGGAATTATGGGATGGGCTAGTCTACTTATACGCCTAAAGATACCTTATAATAGTCAAGAGGCGATTGAATTAGCCGATGAGTTAATGTCATTTATACTTGAGGAGGCGAAAGAGAAGTCTCGTAGATTGGCTAAACTTAAAGGGGTTTTTCCGGCTTATAAAGTCAGTATCTGGAAGAGACAAAATACCCCTTTAAGAAACGCTACTTTAACTACAATTGCACCTACTGGCACGATCAGTATTATCGCCGGACCTACCTCTTCAGGTATCGAGCCCTTGTTTGCAGTTTCTTATTATCGTAATGTTATGGATAATGATAAACTTGTGGAAGTAGAGCCTATGTTCGAGCAGATAGCGAAAGAGAAGGGATTTTACAGTCGAGAATTAATGGAGAGAATTGCCGAAAGCGGCTCGATTCAGCATATCGCAGAGATCCCCGCTGATGTAAAGCGGTTGTTTGTAACCGCTCATGATATAGCACCAGAGTGGCATATTAGGATGCAGGCAGCTTTTCAAAGATATACAAATAATGCTGTCTCGAAGACCATTAATTTCCCGCACGAGGCGACAATCGAGGACGTGCGTAAGGCCTATCTGTTGGCTTATGAATTAGGATGCAAGGGAATTACTGTGTATCGTGACAGAAGTCGCGATGAACAGGTTCTTAATATTGGGAGCAAGACAGAACAGGGGGTAGCCGCTACTAAGGAATCCAGTAGAGTAGAGCTAGGAAAGATTGTTCCTCAGCCGAGACCAGAGGTGATTAAGGGCACAACCACCAAGGTTGCCACAGGATGCGGGAATCTATATATTACGATAAATTCGGATGATGAGGGAAGACCATTTGAAGTCTTTACTCAGATGGGTAAGGCTGGGGGATGCGCAGCAAGTCAATTAGAGGCAATTGGCAGGCTTGTTTCCTTGGCCTTCCGTTCAGGCATCGAGGTAAAATCTATAATTGAACAGTTACGCAACATTCGTTGCCCCTCTCCTTCTTGGGAAAAGGGAGTACGAATTTTTTCTTGTGCTGATGCATTAGCTAGAGTTATTGAAAAGAGGTTAGTTAATAGCCAGGCTATGTCGGCTTCTTCTGTTCAGGCGCCCGCCCATGGGGTATCTAATATTGTAGGAGTGTGTCCTGATTGTGGAGGAGCCTTGCGTCATGAAGAGGGTTGTATTAAGTGTTATGCTTGTGGATTTACTAAGTGTTAGAGATTACAAATTATATAAAGATAGAATTTATCGATCAGGATTGGTAAAGATAGATAGAATATATTTGTAGAATCTGAGGAGGTGGGATGAGAAAGATATTATATATAGTTTTAGATGGGTTGGGAGATTTGCCTATTTCCGAGTTAGATAATAAAACTCCTTTAGAAGCCGCATTGACTCCTCAGATGGATATTCTGGCGAAGAGGGGTCGTACGGGTATTCTATATCCAGTAAATAAGGGCATAGCTCCTGAGTCAGATATTGCTGTGATTAGTCTGCTTGGATATGAGGCAGAAAAATATTATACAGGTAGGGGGCCACTTGAGTCATTTGCTGAGGGCTTGAAAGTAGAGCCGGGTAATCTTGCCCTGAGAGTTAATTTCGCTACTGTGGATAAAGATGGTAAATCTATTATAGACCGACGGGTAGGGAGGAATCTGGCTACCGATGAAGCAGCTGCTTTGGCTAAGGAGATAAATTCTAAGGTAGCTCTTTCTTCAGCAACATTTGATTTTAAGAATACCATAGGACATCGCGGTGTGTTGGTAATTCGTCATAATAATAAGAGATTATCTGGATGGATAACCAATACGGATCCTGCTTATGGTCGTGAAGGGATTTTTGGAGTAGCCAAGGATAAATTTGAAAATATTACGGATGAGTCTCGTCCTATGGAAGGCTTTGAGGATTCTTCAGAAGCTAAGCAGTCCGCAGATTTGCTTAATGAGTTTACCAAGAAGTCTCATCGAGTTTTAGTGCAGTCCGCAGTTAATCAAAGGAGGATTGAACAGGGTAAATTGCCAGCCAATATTGTTCTTTCTCGCGATGCAGGAGACCACCTACCAGAATTTCCTTCAGTAAGATCACTATATAATCTGAGATTTGGCTCCTTTGTCCAGATGCCAGTAGAAAAGGGCATCGCTCTTCTGACCGGGATAGAGATAGTAGAGGTCCCTTTACCCTCTGGCGACCTGGAGGTAGATTATTCTGTCTGGGCGAAGATTGCCTTGAGTAAGATTATTGAGTTTGATGGAATATATATACATATTAAAGGTCCAGATGAGCCTGCCCATGATGGTAATTTTATTAAGAAGAAGGAGATTATTGAGGCAATTGACAAATTTTTCTTTGGCCCTCTTCTTAAAAGACTAAATATCAAAGATACTATTATTGCCGTGACAGCTGACCACTCTACTGTTTGTAAGATTCGTGCTCATTCGGCAGACCCAGTGCCGTTATTGATTTCAGGTAATGATATCGCTTCGGATGGTAGTCAAGACTTTTCCGAAAGGACAGCAGCCAGGGGTTCTTTAGGAGAAATTCGAGGAGCAGAGCTTCTATCTCTTTTGATAAAATTCGCTAAAGATCAGTATTAATAACAGGTATTCCAACCGATTTAATTATAAATGTTATAAACATATGAAGCATAAAATTATTAACTGGATTAAGAAACAAATAAAAAAATCAGAAGCCAGAGGTGTAGTTCTGGGACTGAGCGGTGG
>JAOZPD010000003.1:16860-41792 GCA_029932935.1 Candidatus Omnitrophota bacterium
CATTAGGAAGGCAAAGGGTTTTAGCTTTGATTTTACCCTGTTTTAGTCAAGAGCAAGATTTAATCGATGCCCGGAGGATTGCTAAAAGATTGGATATTAAGGTTAAGTTGATAGACTTGAGCCCAATTTATACAATATGCTTACAATTACTGCCTAAGGCAGATAAGGTGACCTGTGGTAATTTGAAAGCCAGATTGAGGATGCTGGTGCTTTATTACTTTGCCAATAAGATGAATTATCTTGTGTGCGGTACCTCTAACAAATCAGAGTTATTAATGGGTTATTTTACCAAATATGGAGACGGTGCCTCAGATATTATTCCACTGGGTGAATTATTGAAGACCCAGGTAAGAGAATTGGCCAGAGATTTGCGCCTACCCGAGAGGATTATTAATAAGCCTCCCACAGCTGGACTTTGGCCGGGACAGACCGATGAAGGGGAATTAAAAATTAGTTATTCACAACTCGACGACATACTTAAAAGGTTATTAAGTAATCAACGCAATGCTCATCCGAGAAGGTTGATTAATAAGGTAAAAACCCGCATCAAAATCCTGGAGCATAAACGGCGTCCTCCACAGATTTGTAGAATTTAGCTTAGACTGCCGGAATATCAATATTATTCCTCTTTTTTAACCTGCCTAAAATGACTTGTGAAGCTTGACTTTTTCTGTTATAATCAGACATATTTCTGTGGATAGATAATATCGGAAGTTTTTGTGGCCTATCTGATGGAGCGTATGTCGATATTAAGGAGGTAGAGATGGATGAGATTCTGGAGATTTTAGAAAAAAATGCCCGTATAACACCAGAGGAGATTGCTAAGATGTTGAACAGGAGTGTGCCTTCTGTAAAGAATACAATTAAACGATTTGAGAAACAGGGTGTGGTCCTTGGATACAAAACAATTATTAATAAAGAGTTATTACGCGATGAGAATTCTGAAGTGCGTGCAATCATTGAAGTTAGAATAACGCCTCAAAAGGACGTCGGTTTTGATAAGATAGCTCAGAGAATTTATTCCTTTCCAGAGGTAAAGAGTTGTTATCTTCTTTCTGGGACATACGACCTGTTGCTTGTGGTGGAGGGTAAGAATATTCATACAGTGTCTAATTTTGTGGCAGAGAAACTCGCTCCCTTGGAGAATGTGCGAGGTACTACCACGCATTTCCTTCTAAAGAAGTATAAGGAAGACGGCATGATTCTGAGGCATAAAGAGGAGGATAAAAGGATAGCCATATCTTATTAAGGGAGATAAATCAGGGATGGAGATATCTAAAAGGGTACAGCGTGTTCAACCATCGGGTATTCGCCGATTTTTCGATTTGGTACTGGGGATGAAAGAGGTGATTTCATTAGGGGTAGGCGAACCAGATTTCATAACCCCTTGGCAGATACGCGAGGCAGGAATATATTCATTAGAGCAAGGATTTACCTCTTATACTTCCAATAAAGGACTTTTTAAATTAAGAATGGGAATAAGTCGCTATTTAAAAAGCAGATATGGCCTTGAATACTCTCCAGAGGATGAGATCTTGGTAACTGTGGGCGTTAGTGAGGGGCTTGATTTAGTGTTGAGGGCAATTATAAATCCACAGGATAGAATTTTGATCCCCAGCCCAAGATATGTTTCTTATGGACCGCTTACAGAGTTATCGGGAGGTATACCCGTATATCTTAACACAGAAAGACAGAGGTTTAAGCTTACTCCAGATATAATAGAGAGACATGTTAACAGTAAGGCTAAGGCGATTATCCTGAATTACCCTGCTAACCCTACAGGGATTTCTTATACTAAAAAGGAGTTGGAAAGGATTAAGAGAGCTATCTTAAAATATAATCTAATTTGCATATCTGACGAGATATATGGAGATTTGACATACGACTTCCTTCACGTCCCATTTGCCACTCTGGCAGGGGCGAAGAATTCAACAGTCTACCTTAGTGGATTCTCTAAGAGTTATGCTATGACTGGATGGCGCGTGGGATTTGCCTGTGGGCCAAAGAGGATAATCGATGCTATGACTAAGATTCATCAATATACTACCATGTGTGTTTCTATAACCAGCCAGATGGCAGCATATGAGGCATTGCAGACAGCAAGGAGTGCTGTTGATGAAATGAGGCGCGAATATAGAAGACGTAGAGAATATGTGGTTGATAGATTGAAGGAGTTAGGTATTGAGTGCGTGAGGCCAGATGGCGCATTTTATGTATTTGCTTCTATTAAAGATACTGCTTTTACCTCGGTGGATTTCGCCCAGAGATTACTTAGAGAGCAGAGAGTAGCGGTTGTTCCCGGGACTGCTTTTGGAGAGGAGTTTGACGGCTATATTCGCATATCTTACGCATCTAGTTTTGAGAATTTGAAAGAGGCGCTAATAAGAATAGAGAGATTCCTAAAGAAGAATCAGAGGCAGTAATAACCGCACTGTCGATAAGTTATAACCTATATTCATTATTCTATTGACACGAATATAAGAAAGTAGTATATTATAAAAACCTTTAATTTGTCAAAAGAAATCATTAATATACAGTTCCATCCTTTATAATTCTAAAGATAGTGTCAGAGATTTATTATTCACAAGCCGCCTCTTGGAAAAATTTTTTAACTGAGCTCAGGCAGTCATTTCGTGTCTATGTGCCTCAGAAGAATAATGGTGATTATCTCTATCAGGAGTATAGAGATCCAGTCAACTTTTCTTTTAATTCCTATCGGGCAGTCCAACCGGTAAAATCCTTTCTGTTTTATACTAAAGAGATAATTGCTGAGGATATATTTACTCGAGATTTAAATACCGAAGAACCAAGACCCACTGTGGTTGTGGGGTTAAAGAATTGTGATTTACATTCTCTAAAGGTGCAGGATTTTGTATTTAAAGAAGGGATTGAGGTAGATCCTTTATATAGTCAACGTAGAGAGAATACCATATTTATTTCTGGTGATTGCTCTGGTTTTAAAGAGGTTTGTTTTTGCCTTGCCCTTGAGATATATCCTCATCCTAAGGAGGGCTTTGATTTAAATCTCTCTCCTGTGAGCGATGGTTATCTTGTTGAGGTAGGTTCTGAGCGGGGAAGGGACCTGGTTGGGAGATATCAGAAGTTCTTCCAGCCGGCTAAACAAACACAGATAGAGGTCAGAGAGAGCAAAAGGAGGGGTTTGATAGAGGAGTTAGATAGACATATCAAAGAGAAGGATATTCCTAAGAGAACTATTCTGCAGAGTATAGTTAGGCAGGGATATAGCTCTGATCTCTGGAAGAACTTTTGTTTATCATGTGTAGAGTGCGGAGCATGCAATTTCATATGTTGTACCTGCCATTGTTTTCTTATAGGTGATACCCAGATTAAAGATCGTAATCCTCGTCTGCGAGTCTGGGATTCTTGCCAATATGCGAATTTTGCCAGGGTTGCTGGTGGGGCGAATCCATTAAAGCGCAGGGCACAACGCCTGCGGAATCGCTTTTTAAAAAAGTTTGATTTCTTTGTTGATAATCTAGGTATGCCAGCTTGTGAGGGGTGTGGTAGGTGTATCGAGGCTTGTCCAGCAAGGATAGATATTAGAGAGATACTAAGGGAATTGGCAAAAGTTTCTCCAATCCCAACATAATTATCATACTTGGTAATACCCAAAAATCATTAGTATTTATTGCAGTTATGTTTTTAGAGAATTATATAGAATATTAGAGAATTAACGGCATAATTATAGTTATTTAGGATATGTACAACATATATCAGGCGCAGCCAGCAATAATCGAGGATATCATTGAAGAAACCCCTACAATAAAGAGTTTTATCTTACGCCCTCAGCGTGATTTTAGTTTTAGTACCGGACAATTTATTGAATTGAGTCTACCCGGTATAGGTGAGGCTCCCTTTACTCCTTCTTCAGATCCAAATAAAAAGGATAAACTAGAGGTAACTATTATGAATGTCGGTCGCCTTACCCAGCAGCTACACTCCCTGAGTAAGAATGTACGGGTAGGTATTCGGGGGCCTTATGGGAATGGATATCCTTTAGAGGAATTCAAAGGCAGAGAGATTCTTATAGTTGGTGGAGGAGTTGGTTTAGCTCCCTTGCGCTCTCTGCTATTGAGTTTATTTTCTGAACTGAAGCAATACAAAAAAGTATTGTTGAGATACGGTGCCCGTACGCCCAAAGATACATTGTACCGCAATCTTCTTTCTGAGTGGTCGAAGAAGATAGATGTGATAACCACAGTAGACACTGCCGATAAAGAATATAAGGGCAACGTTGGTTTGGTGACTACAATATTAAAGGATTTTTCTATCGATGTTAAAAAGGCGGTATCTGTAGTATGCGGCCCACCTATAATGATGAAGTTTACAACCTTGAAGCTTATCGACTTAGGATTTAAACCAGAGAATATTTATCTTTCTATGGAAAAAAACATGTCATGTGGCCTAGGTAAATGTGGACATTGTCGGATCGGAAAGTATTATGTTTGTAAAGATGGTCCTGTATTTACATATGATAAATTAGAAAATATACCCGATATTTGGGACTAATCTGTCGATTTATGAAACGCCTATTTATAGACCTGGAGATCTGTAACAGTTGTTCTGATTGTGTAATAAGATGCGGTTATTTTTATCATCAGCAGAATAACGGCATAACCAATCTGCGTGAATTGGCTACCTTCGCTATATATTGTCGTAAATGCGAGGAGGCGCCTTGTGTGAAGGCGTGTTATCACAATGCCCTGGAGAAGCAGAGTGATAGCATATTAAAACGCTATAAGATGCGCTGTACGAGTTGTAAGTCATGTAGTATTGCCTGTCCGTTTGGTACAATATTACCTGATTTTATCCCATATCTTGATTCGAGATGTGACTATTGTATAGGGTTGGCAGATAGACTACCCGAATGTATCTCTACCTGTCCCCATAAGGCAATAGAGATAAAGGATATACCAGAAGAGGAGCCAGAAGCAGATATCTATTTTATTGGAGAGAGATTAGCCGTGCACTCGCACAGGTGGGTTAAAGAAGATGTTCCGCTAAAGAAAAAATAGGTATTAGTATGTTAATGCATCAACACAATGGGGCTATTGCTTAATTTCTTAATATTTCCCGGGTTTTTATTTAGTGCAATAATAGGACTGTTTGCCAGTTGGATTGACCGGAAGGTTACTGCGCGGATTCAATGGCGGATTGGGCCTCCTTGGTATCAGAACTTTATTGATCTTATTAAGCTGTTAGGTAAAGAGACAATCATACCCCGTGGTAATAAATTCACATTTCTATTTGCTCCCCTGGGGGGCGTGATATCGATTACATTGGTGGCAACCATTCTCGGGAAGCTCCTAATAAATCCTACCCAGTCTGTGCTGGGGGATTTAATAGTAGTCTTATATTTGTTGATAATACCGGCACTGGCTATGATTTTAGGAGGTAGCTCATCCGGGAATCCCTTGGCTTCTGTTGGGGTGTCTCGAGAGATGAAGTTGGTATTAGCATATGAGTTCCCTTTTATTCTATCCGTGTTGACTATGGTAATAAAGGCCGGTAATACAATTAGATTAGGCCAAATTATTACTTATCAGATGGATTACGGCTCGGGTGTAGGTTCTCTCTCAGGTATGCTTGCCTTTGTGGTAGCTGTGTTGTGTATGCAGGCAAAGTTAGGATTAGTTCCTTTTGATATTTCAGAAGCCGAGCAGGAGATTATTTCAGGTGTATTTATTGAATATTCGGGATTCCTTTTGGCGATGTTCAAGCTAATGAAATCGATGCTTCTATATATTATGCCCTTATTCTTGATCAGCCTTTATTGGGCAGAGAATATCGGTATATATTCTCTCATTGGTAAGTATGTTTTTTTATTAGTCATTATTATTTTAATTAAGAATACGAGCCCACGCTTAAGGGTCGACCAGGCATTAAGATTTTTCTGGGGTCCGGTTACCCTTTTAGCTTCTTTAGCAGTTATTTTGGCAATGCTGGGTAGATAGATGGTTGAGGTAGTTGTTCTAACAGAGAGATAGACAAAGATGAGTTTAAAATTGAAAGCCTTAACTAAGTCTCTGTGGGTGTTCCACTTATGTATTGGCGGTTCATGCAATAATTGCGATATTGAGATTCTGGATTTGCTAACACCTCGTTATGATGTGGAGAGGTTTGGTATAATGTTAGTAGGAAGTATTCGTCATGCAGATGTTCTTCTGATAACAGGTTCATTAACCTATAAATCAGCAGTTAGGGCAAAGAGACTTTATGAACAGATGCCTAAGCCAGGTGTGGTGGTTGCTGTTGGCTCTTGCGCCCTAGGTCGAGGTATTTTTAAGGATGGTTATAATACGCCCTGTCCATTAGATGAGTTAATTCCTGTTGACCTATATATACCAGGTTGTCCGCCTAAGCCTGAGGCTATGATTGCAGGGATTGTAAAATTAGTCGAGAAGGTTAAGGGAAAGAGATGAGAGATATATTGAGCGAAATTAAAGAGAGGTTGAAGGATAGAATAGATAATTGGTATGAGCACAATCCTCGAAGAATATATTTCAGCATAGATAAGAATGACATAAGAGAGATAGCGCAGATTTTGTTTGAAGATTTAGGGCTGAGATTCGCTACAGCGACGGGTATGGAGGTGCCGGAGGGATTTGAGATAGTCTATCACTTTAGTTTCGATAAATCTGGACAGATTATATCTGTTCGTACATTAATTAATAATAAGAATAATCCTGAGATTGACTCCTTGGCTGTTATATCTCCTTGCTTTGAATGGATTGAGCGCGAGATGTGGGAGATGCTGGGGATTAATTTTGTTGGTCATCCAAATCTAAAGCGTCTATTGTTAGCTGAGGATTGGCCTGAGGGAAAATATCCATTGAGACAGAGATGAATCTGTCGCGTGGTTAGTTAAAAAGAGAAGATAGCGCTACTGAGGTATAAGTATGAGTCATAAGGTAATAATTCCAATAGGTCCTTATCATCCCCTTCAGGAGGAACCGGAGTTTTTTAAGCTTTTTGTAGAAGGAGAAAAGGTCTCTGACATCGAGATTGTTATCGGTTATAACCATCGGGGGATTGAAAAGATATGCGAGTCTAAGCATTTTGACCAAGTGGCCTTTGTGGTAGAGCGTATCTGCGGCATATGCTCCACTTCTCATCCGTTTGCTTATGTAAATGCTGTAGAGGACCTGGCGCAGATAGAAGTACCTGAAAGGGCATTATTTATAAGGACGATTATTGCAGAGATGGAGAGATTGCATAGCCATCTCTTATGGCTTGGTTTAGCCGGTCACTTTATTGGGTATAACACTGTTTGGATGTGGGCATGGAGATATCGCGAGCCACTTCTTGATTGTTTTGAGATGATCAGCGGCAACAGGAATCATTACGCTATGATGAAGGTGGGAGGAGTAAGGAGGGATATTCTAGATGAATATATACCGCCCTTAAAGAAGGCATTGGATGAGATAAACAGGGCTGTCGATATGTTCAAGGGTGCAGTAATGGATGATCCTGTGATTCATGCGCGTTTGAAGGGGATTGGAGTCTTGACGTATGATCAGGCAGTGGAGTGGTCTGTAGTTGGGCCGACAGCGCGTGCCTCGGGCGTGGATATTGATGTTAGACGCGATGATCCCTATGGAGCATACAATCGTATTGACTGGACAGTAGTTATCCGGAAAGAGGGAGATGTTTTTGCTAAGACGGTTGTACGCATTCTTGAGATGTACGAATCGATACGTATTATCCGTCAGTGTTTGAATAAGATGCCCAAGGGTGAGATTGATGCTGAGGTAAAAGATATTCCTCCTGGGGAAGGTATCGGCCATGCTGAGGCTCCACGTGGAGAGGTATTTCATTATGTTCGTAGCGATGGTACTAACAGGCCGATAAGACACAAGGTTCGTGCTCCGAGCTATATGAATGTTGCTTCAAATAAGATTGCTGCCGTAGGACAGTCCATTTCTGACGCTACAATTACTCTAGCCGCAGTAGACCCATGCTATTGTTGTACCGAGAGAGTGGCGGTTATCGATAGATTTAGAAATAGAAAGATTTTGGATGGATGGGATTTAATTAGACTTTCTCAAGAGAAGACATATAAATTAAGAAAAAAATAATGGATGATCTTGTTTCTATAAGAGAAAAGATAAATCAGATGGTCGATCTTGTTTATTTAATGTTGACCAGTACATTTAAGGGCTTTATGGAGCACGATGTGGATATCTTGACAGATGTACTCAAGCAGGAGCAGAATTTGAACGATATGGAGAGGTCTCTGAGTTTCTCTCTGGTTGAGATTTCTAAGGCAAAACCTAAGGTGGTAGATAAAAGATATGTTGCCCTTCTGGCTGAGATTGTAGCTAATTTAGAAGAGATAGGCGATTACATTAAGGATATGATTGAGAGAATAGAGATCAAGATACAGGAAAGATTATTCTTTAGCGAGGAGGCTCTTTCTGAATACAGCCACTTATATGATGTGGTTCAGACAGCCCTATCTGATGTTGTAAAGTCATTAAAGGTGAATGATAAAAATTTTGCCAGAAGGATTCTGGGGGACGAGGAGCATGTTAATAGACTTTTGATAAGATATAGAGACGCACATACAAAAAGGCTTATATCTGGGGTTTGCGATCCTCGAGCCGGTAATATGTTTTTGAATCTTTTAGATTTTACTGCTCAGATTTTCCATCATACAAAAGCCGTTGCTGATAATATATTAGATTTAAAATGAATTTTGATTTCTCCCATATGTTCAGATTTGATTATCTAAATAGCTTTATTGCTCTGACTATAGTCCTTTTTTCTATTCTGGTTATAGTTTATTCATTAGGGTTTATGAGAGGCAGACGCCGGCTTTTTGAGTATTATTTTTGGATAATCTTAACATCAATAGCTTCCGTGGGTGTTGTGTTGGCTAATAATCTCTTTTTGCTTCTGATATTATGGGGATTTTTAGGTTTTACTTTATATGTCTTGATTAATATCGGCGGCAAAGATAGCGATAGAGCAGCAAAGAAGACCTTTATTATTGTTGGCGGTTCGGATTCCTTAATGTTATTGGGAATCGTAATTATTTATTATTTGACTGGTACCTCACAGATAGATAAGATTCATTTAACATTGGATGGTTCTCAATTGGCTATACTGGCATTTCTATGTCTGGCCGTTGCTTCCTTTGCTAAGGCGGGAGCTATGCCATTCCATTCTTGGATTCCCGATTGTGCCGAATCGGCCCCCTTGCCGGTAGTAGCATTTTTACCTGCCTCATTGGACAAATTGTTAGGCATTTATCTCTTGGCGCGAATATGCCTGGATGTATTTGTGCTGAATCAGGTTATGAATATGTTTTTAATGCTTATTGGCGCATTTACTATTGTAGCGGCTGTGATGATGGCCTTGGTTCAGCACAATCTTAAAAGATTATTGGGCTATCATGCTGTATCACAAGTGGGATATATGGTTTTAGGCATAGGTACGGGTATTCCTATAGGTATTGCGGGGGGTATCTTCCATATGCTTAATAACGCAGTATATAAATGTTGTCTGTTTCTTACAGGTGGTAATATAGAATATAAGACGAAGACCTCGCAACTGGAGCAATTGGGGGGATTGGCTAAACTGATGCCGATTACCTATATGTCTTGTTTAATTGCCAGCTTTGCCATATCTGGCGTTCCACCGTTTAATGGTTTTGTCTCCAAGTGGATGATTTACCAAGGATTAATTGGTCAGTTAGGGGATGGTAATTTACAACTTACGTTAGTAAGATCCGTAACCATTTTATGTTTAGTAGCAGCTATGATCGGTTCTGCTTTAACCCTGGCTAGTTTTATGAAGTTGATTCATGCTGTATTCTTGGGGCAATATCCTGAGAATGCAGCATCCTCAGAGAGGAAGATTAATGAGGTTAGACCAGCTATGTGGATACCCATGATATTCTTAGCAGGTATTTGTATTTTGTTCGGCGTATTCGCTTACCAGATACCATTGAGGCTTCTTATCTTACCATCTTTAACTCCTAATTTCTCTTTGCCGTTTTCTGAGTTCTTAGGATTCTGGTCTCCGGGATTAGCAACAGGGCTTATACTTACAGGATTGATAGTGGGTGTTATCATATTTAAATTAGGTAAATTGAGATTATCTCTTCGAGAGGATTCCCCATTTATAGGAGGAGAGAGTTCTGTGTTAAAGGAGAGCAGAGTCTCTGGCGTAGAATTCTATAATACAATACGTGAGATAAATATATTAAATAAAATATATAGGCTCGCTGAAGAGAAATGGTTCGATATCTACGATTTGTGTCAGAGAATATTCTTCAAGGTGACTGACTTCTTACGCTATTTGCATAATGGAGTGTTGCCGACCTATATGGTTTGGTGCTTATTGGGGATGATTGTAATGTTTTTTATAATGAGATGATCGAATTGCATTTATTATTATTATTTATGATTGTCGCTGCTATAATTGCTGTTGAGGTTAAAGATTTAATCTCCAGTGTAGTGGCTGTAGGGGCGGTAGGTCTTGGCCTCTCTTTAATTTTTCTTATCTTAAAGGCGCCTGACTTGGCAATTACCCAATTGGTAGTTGAGATTCTCTGTTTGATCATTCTTATCCGTGCAACAATAAAAAGGGATTTACCTTTAATAAAATCTGGTCGCTGGCATTTTAATACGTTTTCTACATTGCTATTTATTATTATCTTCTTGACCCTTGCTTACGTCTCTTTAAAGGATTTACCTGCCTTTGGTTACCCTATACTTAGAGTGGCGGCAAATTATTTAAAGGAGGGGTTTATTGCTACAGGAGCGGCTAACTTGGTTTCTTCAGTAGTATTAGATTTCCGAGCATATGATACCTTAGGAGAAGCGACAGTTTTATTTACCGCTGTTATGGGTGTTTTGGTAGTGATGCGCAGAATAGGTAGGAAACATGAGTAAGATGAAACAAGATCAGGCCGGAATGACATTGATAGTTAAGACTATTACACGTCTTACTGTGGGATTAATATTGCTCTACGGTATCTATATCGTTTTACACGGGCATCTTACACCGGGTGGTGGTTTTCCCGGCGGGGTAATTATTGCTCTTTCTTTTATTCATTTGATGTTAGCCTTTGGTAAGGAGACGGCTTTAAAGAAATTAGACCAGATACGCGCTTCTCTTTTTGAAAGTGCAGGAGCAATAATGTTTTTAAGTATTGCCTCATTAGGTTTTGTGGGGGGGTATTTCTTTTTAAATTTTATAGGAAAGGGGAGACCCTTTAATCTATTTAGCGCAGGGACAATACCTCTGTGTAATATTGCTATATGCCTTAAGGTTGGAGCGGGTTTGTTTCTTATCTTTGTAACCTTGGTTGTTTTATCTAAAATGGAAGAAAGATGAGTACATATTTTTTATGTTTGATACTTTTTTGTGTCGGACTTTACTGTCTATTGAGAAAAAGGAACCTTATTAAAATTATTATTGGTATAGCCATTGTTGAATATGCAGTAAATCTATTTTTTATACTGGTTGGTTATCGCATGCATGGACGGGCACCAATATTACACAGAGAGCAAGAGGTCCTTAATATGGTTGATCCTTTAGTTCAGGCGTTAGTACTTACTGCAATTGTTATTGGATTGGCCACAACTGCTTTGCTTATTGCTATTGCCATAAGAATTTATGACAAATACGGTACATTCGATATAACAAAGATTAATAAACTTAAAGGATAATACTTATATTTAAAGATATGTTGCCATTATTTGTTATTATTCCTCTATCGGTTGCGTTTATTATTTCGTTAATCGGCAGATTTTATAAGCGCACAGGAGATATTCTGGCCAATTTAGCCAGTCTATCTCTTTTGATATTATCGATTTCTTCTCTATCGGCTCACCATATTGGTTCTGTATCGGTCTCAGTATATAAAGTAGGTGGCTGGGGCGGTTTCCCTCCCCTGGGTATCTATATGGTTCTGGATGGGCTGGCGCGTTTTATGCTTATAACCCTAAATCTTGTCTCAGCCCTGGTGGCTCTTTATTCCATAAATTATATGGAGAAATATACATCTAAA
This sequence comes from Candidatus Omnitrophota bacterium, assembly GCA_029932935.1. Lineage (GTDB taxonomy): Bacteria > Omnitrophota > Gorgyraeia > Gygaellales > JAHJCI01 > JAOZPD01. The sequence goes on from JAOZPD010000003.1 coordinate 28,904, forward strand.
TATAAATTCTATATTCTATTTATGTTAATGCTGGCCGGGATGAATGGTGTTATTATAACGGGCGACATGTTTAATCTTTTCGTCTTTTTGGAAATAGCTTCTATTGCAAGCTATGCCTTGGTTGCCTTCGGCACAGAATCAGAAGAATTAGAGGCCTCGTTTAAATATGCAATAATGGGGTCGGTTTCCTCGAGTTTTATTCTTTTGGGCATTGGCTTGCTTTATAGTTATACCTCGTCTCTAAATATGGCTGATATTTCTGCAGTTCTGGCTGAGAAGGGATACTCCAACATAGTAGCTTTTATCAGTGTCTTATTCTTGATGGGATTTGGTTTAAAAGCGGCTCTTGTTCCTTTCCATGCCTGGTTACCCGATGCGCACCCATCGGCGCCCGCTCCGATATCAGCGATGCTCTCCGGTGTGCTTATAAAGGTATTAGGTATTTACGCTTTAACCAGAATCTTCTTCAGTGTTATCGGTGTAGGGCATATTGTGTTATCATTATTGATGTTTTTGGGAGCGCTCTCTATGATTGTAGGAGTATTTCTTGCTATTGGTCAATGGGATTTTAAGAGGCTTTTAGCGTATCATTCTATCAGCCAGATTGGTTATGTTATATTGGGCTTGAGCCTAGCTACTCCACTGGGTATTCTGGGGGGGCTATTTCATTTATTCAACCATTCTGTCTTTAAGTCCCTTTTGTTTTTAAATTCGGGAGCTGTTGTTTATTCTACTGGGACGAGAGATCTGCAGAAGATGTCGGGCTTGAAAGAAAAGATGCCAGTAACGGCAAATACAAGTTTAATTGCTTCTATGTCAATCGCGGGTATACCGCCCTTTAATGGTTTCTGGAGTAAATTAATTATCATTATGGCATGTATTCAAGCCAATCGTTTAGGATATGCCTTTTGGGCGGTCTTGGGTAGTATTTTGACCTTGGCCTCTTTTATGAAGGTTCAGAGATATGCCTTCTTTGGGAAGATAAAGGCAGGGCTTAAAGAGGTAAAAGAGGTTCCTGCGATGATGAGATTAGTCATGGTTATATTATCTATTATCTGTCTAGTGGGAGGGGTAGTTATAATACCTCAATTTAATCAGGTATTCCTTAAACCCGCAGTAGATATTCTGCTGATTGGTAAACAATACGCTAATGCTGTCTTAGGAGCAATACCGTGAGTAAAAGTAGAATAATTTTATTTATCCTTGGTTTATTAATCTGGCTGGGTTTGTCTTGGCCTGTTAATCCACAACATCTAATAGTGGGAGTTTTGGTAGCGGGGTTTGTTGCTTTGTTAACCGGGGATATGTTTATAAAAAGGCCGTATCTATTTAAACATGCAAGTCGTTATCTTTGGTTTCTCTATTACTTACCCATTTTTATTTGGGAATGCATTAAAGCAAATATTGATGTGGCATATAGGGTTATACATCCCAATCGTCCATTAAATCCAGGTATTGTTAAGGTGAAGACTAGCCTTAAATCAGATACCGCGCTTACATTTCTAGCCAACTCAATTACTTTAACACCTGGTACATTGAGTGTGGATATAGATCAGGAAGGGGGATTTCTATATATTCACTGGATCGATGTGAAAAGTAGCGATGTTGAGGAGGCGAGTAAGCTGATCGTAGAGAGATTCGAGAGAATATTAAGAAGAATCTTTGAATGAATTATTCAATGTGATGATTGGGATGGGTTTACAGGATGTAATATAGTTTAGTCGAATATCCTTTGGCATTAAGAACCAAGGAAAAGGGAGCAGCGAAGTTTATTATGAGACAATTACGTTGGTTTATAGGAATGCTGAGTATTGTGGCAATCTTGGCTATAATTCTCTTCAATCCTATTCCCTCTATATTAGAGTGGCAATCTGTCCTGCTGAGAAGAAGCCTGAATGTTTTATTGTTATGCGGTCTATTCTGTTTATGGCGCATCTTAAGGGGACCTACCCCTGCAGACCGGATTGTATCTGTGGACATCCTAGGTATTCTTATTTTAGGATTTTGTGCTATCTTAGGTATTCCTACAGGGAGGGATTGGTATATTGATATTGGTATTGCTTGGGCCTTACAGAGCTTTATCTCGACTTTAGCTTTAGCTAAGTATCTGGAGGGGAGAAATCTCGATGAGTGAATTAATCGGATACATATTCATAGTTATCGGGCTTAGTTTTGATTTCTTTGGCTGTTTGGGATTAGTTAGATTCCCGGATGTTTATAATAGACTGCAGGCTTCAACCAAATCCGTTACCTTAGGAACGTGCAGTATACTTTTTGGTCTATTTCTGATTAAAGGAATGTCGGCTCCGGGAATAAAAGCAATTCTATGTATAATATTTATTATATTAACTTCTCCTGTTTCTGCTCATGCTTTAGCGAGGGGTGCGCATAAATCGGGGGTAAGGCTTTGGGATAAGAGTATATGCGATAGATATGAGGAAGAAAAAAGATGAGATATCCAAAATTACGTGAATTGAGAGAGGCGGTTAAGGCATTAGTAAAAGGACCCTATACTACAAAATTCCCTAAAGAGCCACATCTTCCTTTTCAGAGATTCCGGGGCAGACCGGAGTTTAGTAGTAAAGACTGTATTGGTTGCGGAGCATGCGTTCAGGTATGTCCCAGCGGAGCATTGAGTATGAGGGATGAGGGCGATAATAGAATCCTGCAGATACGTTGGGATATTTGTATTTTTTGTGGACAGTGTCAAGCAAATTGCTTGACAGAGAAGGGAATCAGGTTATCCCAGGAGTTTGATTTCGCTACAACCGATAAGAGAGAGGAGTTAAAGCAGGAAATAGAGAAGCCATTGGTTATCTGTCAGTGTTGCGGCAATATTATTGCTCCGTATGATCAGATTCTTTGGGTGTCCGAGAGATTAGGCCCATTAACATTTTCCAATCCCACATTAATGCTTTTTTATCTCCAGAGACAGAATCTTTCTCTTGATGAATTGACCAAGGATATGTCGAGATATATAAAGGCAGGTAAGGTTAAAAAAGAGCTCCTGCGGGTTGATCGAATAAGAATTCTTTGCCCCCGCTGCAGACGCGAAGCAGTGCTTAAATCGTGAGCCCCGTGATTTTCCCTCGCATAGTAAAGGAACAAGATAAAAAAATATACAGATTAGGCATTTTGCTTTGTTGCCTACTTATTATTTTACCTATAGTTGGTTGTAGCAGTAAAGAAAAAGATAATTCGGTGGTCAGATCATCAAATAATACTTATGAGACAGCGCTTACTCTACCCCAGGTACCCAAACTCACCGTTCCTTTTAAACCCACCAATAAGGATATTCAGATTGCCTTACGCAACGCTGGATTCTATAATGGTGAGATTGATGGAGATATTGGCCCAATGACTGAGCAGGCTATTCGGCAATTCCAGAGGATGCATAATTTGTCTGTGGATGGCAAGGTGGGGCCAAAGACCTGGTCGGTATTGAAGAAATACTATATATTAATGGAGGATTAAAGCAAGTGTATAATTCTTTAACTGAGAATAGATTTAAAGAGATATTACTAATCGCTACATTAATAGGCATTATTATATTCTCTGGTTGCACATGTCTTAAGGAGAGATTAAAAGGATTTCTGGCTATATCCACCAGAGAGCTTGAGCAGGGTAGAGCGGAGGCAATTGTTAAAATTGTTGATTACGATTTTAAGGATTGCTATCAGAAGATAGAGAGAATCTTGGCAGATATAGGTAGTTATGTGTATTCGAAGAAGAGTGATTTGATTGCAGTCTACATAAGCCAGGTCGATACCACACCTGCAGGAATATTCTTTAAAGAGATAGATACAAACAGGACCCAGTTGGAGATAGTTAGTCCAGCCAAAGACACAAAGGAATATCTTGCCCAGGAGATATTCTCTGCATTACAAAAGTAGCCAGGTTTAGTTTTAGCCGCAGGAGATATTTTCTACAACCTGGCCGGTCCCTATCAGAAGACAGAAGGGAGTTCGTTTTAGAGAGATGCTTTATGCTATCTTGGGTATAATTCAGGGATTGACTGAGTTTCTACCTGTGAGTTCGTCTGGACATCTGGTATTGTTCAGTCAGATTTTTGATATTGATAAGACCCAGGTACTGCCAATCATCATTATATGTCATATAGGTACGTTGTGTGCTTTATTGTGTTTTTTTGCCCGTGATATCCTAAGGATAGCGAAGGATATAGTATTCCTCAGCCATATCTTTGTGGTAAGCTTGATTACTGCTTTGTTTGTTTTAATCAGTAGAAATCTTATAAAACAATTGTTCCAGAAGCCAAGTCTTGTATGTTCCGCTCTTTTAATTACCGCTGTTTTTCTAATATTAACTCAAAGAATAACGAGACACAGAAGGGGTTTATACGCTTTAAATATTATGGATGCGTTTTGGTTGGGATTAAGCCAGGCATTCGCGGTTATCCCTGGTATCTCACGCTCAGGGCTTACTATATTTAGTCTCTTAGTAAGGGGCGTTGAGCCGGAGATAGCTTTTAGATTCTCTTTTATTGCTGGAATACCAGCAATATTGGGTTCTTTCATTCTGGAGCTCAAGGACATAGAGTTAGTATTTAATAACAGCCCTATACACTCCTGGGCTGCTCTGTGTATGAGTTATATCTTTGGACTTATAGGGCTTTTTATTTTAAGACGAATAGTAAAAAATTTACAGTTACATTATTTTGGTTATTATCTGATAATAATGGGCATTCTGGGCTTTATTTTTATTAAATAGGAAAAAGATATATATTAAACTAAAGGAGTAGAATGTATGTTAGAAGAAAAAATTCTTAATGACTATAAAGAGGCATTGAAGAGCAAAGATACGATAAGGGTGTCTACTTTAAGTTTTTTGCGTTCGAGCCTGCTAAACCAGGCGATTAAAGCAAGAAAAAAATCATTAAATGATGAAGAGGTAATCAGTGTGATTAAACAAATTGTAAAGCAACATCGTGATTCCATTGAGCAGTTTAAACGCGGAGGGCGAGATGATTTGGTGATTAAGGAGAATCGGGAGTTAGAGATACTGGAGTCTTATCTACCCCCCAGTCTTACTCCTGAGGAGATTAGACAGATTATTGAGGGAGTAATCTTAACATCTCACCCTGAGGGCCCTCGCGATATGGGTAAGGTTATGAAGGAAGTGATGTCGCAAATAGCCTCTCGTGCGGATGGAAAGACAGTAAGTGAACTGGTCAAACAGAGGCTTGCTCAGATGAATTCCTAGTAAAAGAGCATCTTGAATCTATGAGATTGTATACTATTAAGGAGAAAGGGCTATGTTAAAGGTAGAGATTTACATTACCTTAAAGAAAACAGTAGTTGACCCACAGGGATTGGTGATTAAGCATGCCTTAGAATCTTTGGGTTTTGCGAATATTGAGCAGGTTCGCTGCGGCAAGATTATCATTTTGCATTTGAGTCTAAGAAGTAAAGTAAAGGCAGTGCAGCAGGTTGAGAGGATGTGTAAGAGACTTCTGGCCAATCCTATAATTGAGAACTACCGATTTAAGATTAAGAAATAACTAATATTACGCGAGAATATGCGGTTTGGTGTGGTTGTTTTTCCTGGTTCGAATTGTGACCAGGATTGTTTCTGGGTAGTTAATCGCGTTCTAAAGCAGAGCGTGAGATATATCTGGCACCAGGAGGCAGATATTCGTGGTTTAGATTGTATTATTATACCCGGCGGTTTTAGTTACGGAGATTATTTAAGGCCAGGTGCGATTGCTAGATTCTCTCGTGTAATGAAATCAATAGTTAAATTTGCTAAAAGGGGAGGTTTGGTTATTGGTATATGTAATGGTTTTCAGATATTATTGGAAGTAGATTTGTTACCAGGTGCAATGTTACCTAATAAAAATCTACATTTTATATGTAGAGATACGTATCTTAGGGTAGAGAATAATCAGACGCCCTTTACCCATCTATCCAGTGCTGGACAGATACTTAAGATGCCCATTGCTCATCATGAAGGAAATTTTTATATTACAATTGATGGACTTAAGCGTTTACAGGACAATCGCCAGATTGTTTTACGTTACTGCGATGCTTATGGTAAGGTGGATTCAGAGGCTAATCCCAATGGAGCGATAGATAATATTGCGGGGATTGTTAGTGAGAAGGGTAATATTTTTGGTTTAATGCCACATCCAGAGAGATCAAGCGAAGATATCTTGGGCTCAGACGATGGATTGCTAATCTTCCAATCAATAAAGCAATGGGCAAAAACTAGATAATAATAATCTAATTAACTGGATTAGTCTTCAGAAGTCTTTTATTAGAATCTATAATTATGACACGGATAACTAAAGAGATATATCAATCGTTAGGTTTATCGGACTTGCTCTACCAGCGTATTCTGGAGATTCTAAACCGGCAACCCACGCTGACAGAGCTAGCAATGTTATCAGTAGAGTGGTCTGAGCACTGCGGTTATCTTTGTTCGCGTAAATGGCTTAGGCTTTTACCCAGAGAGGGGAGATTTAAAACATTGATTGGAGAGGATTCGGGCGGGATTATTGTTGATGGTTGGGCAATTATTTTTAAAATGGAAAGTCATAATCATCCTTCTCAGGTGGAGCCGAAGCAGGGAGCTGCTACGGGAATTGGAGGTATTATCCGTGATATCTTTACTGCCGGCGCTCGTCCAATTGCACTTCTTGATTCATTGCGTTTTGGCAATCTGGATGATCCTTATAATCGTTATTTATTAAAGGGTGTGATAGAAGGGATCCAAGGATATGGTAATTGTGTAGGGGTACCTACTGTTGGAGGAGAGATATATTTTGAAGAGGCTTATACAGGAAACTGTCTTGTAAATGTAATGTGTATAGGTATCGCTAAGAGAGACGAACTTAAGCGTGCCAGGGCGTCTGGTATAGGTAATGCAATTATTTATGCTGGAGCATCTACCGGCCGTGACGGCATAGGAGGTTGTAGCGTTTTAGCTTCTGCTGAATTTGCAGAGGGTGAAGAGAAAAGGCCTACTGTACAGATTGGCGATCCCTTTATGGAGAAGTGTTTAATTGAGGCCACCCTGGAGGCGATTGCCACTGGTTTTGTAGTAGGAATTAAAGATATGGGAGCCGCTGGTTTGACCTGTTCTACTAGCGAGATGGCTTCTAGCGGTGGGGTGGGGATAACAATAGATCTTAAATATGTTCCACGCAGAGAAGAGGATATGCAGCCTTGGGAGCTAATGATGTCAGAATCACAGGAGAGGATGATTCTTTGTGTAAAGAAGGGTAGAGAGAGGGATATCTGTAATATTTATTCTAGATGGGGTTTAAACGCAGTGGTGATTGGTCATGTCTGTCCAGATAAGACAGTTAAGGTGAAACATAATGGTAAGATTGTAGCTAATATTCCTGCTAGCGCCTTGACCAATCCCCCTGTATTTGATATGCCCTACAGAGAACCCGATTACATAAAAGAGATTAAGAAATTAAATCTCTCTGTTTTACCTCTACCTACAGATTATAATAGTACCCTTTTGAGAATATTAGCCTCTCCCGCAATAGCCAATAAGCACTGGGTTTATGAACAATATGATCATATGGTTCAGGTGAATACGGTAGTCCGTCCTGGATTGGGGGCAGCAGTGTTGAGGATTAAAGACTCAAAGAGGGCTATAGCGGCGACCACAGATTGCAATAGTCGCTACTGTTTTATAAATCCTTATCGTGGTGCGCAAATCGCAGTAGCTGAAGCAGCCAGGAATCTAATCTGTGTAGGTGCTCAACCGGCAGCAATTACAGATTGTCTGAATTTTGGGAACCCTCAGAAGCCAGACAGATTTTGGTATTTTAAGAGTTGTTTAGAGGGTATAGCCGAGGCATGTAGGTTTTTGGGTTTATCTGTGGTGAGCGGGAATGTTTCTTTTTATAATGAGAATCCTAACGGAGCAATTTATCCTACTCCCACAATTGGAATGGTGGGAGTAATTGATGATGTTAAGATGATTAATACCCAGTCATTTAAAAAAGACGGCGAGTTGATAATTATTTTAGGTAACTCTCGTGAGGAGTTGGGAGGTAGCGAGTATCTCAAAGTAATTCATCGTATGGTCTGTGGCGAGATTCCTGATTTGGATTTGAGCCTGGAGATGAGGACTCAAGAGGCAGTTTTAAATATGATAAGAGAAGGATTAATCAGTTCCGCACACGATTGTTCTGAGGGCGGGTTAGCGGTTACTTTAGCCGAATGTTGTGTCTCGCAGGAGGAGTTTATGTTGGGCGCAGAGATTGATAGGTTGCCGTGTATCTGTAGACCAGACGCCCTTCTTTTTGGAGAGTCGCAGTCTAGATTTGTTATCTCCGCCTCTGAGGAGTATTTTGCACGCATTAAACAGATTGCAAAAGAGAATAACGTCCCTTTATATTTGATTGGTCGGACAACAAAGGTAAGAAAACTCAAGATATTAAATTATATTGATTTGCCACTAGAAGAAATTTACAAAAGCTGGTATAATTCCTTTGTTAATTATTTAAGATAAACTATTATATAAATATTGATACACTAATTTCTATGTATAATTCCTTTGTTAACAATAATAGGAAATCTTTGCTTAAGAGATATTTTAGTATAAGAGTGGCGATAGGGATTTTATCTGTTTTGATATTGCTTCTGAATTTGGCTACAGATAAGGTATTCTCTCAGCAAGAGATACTATGTAATACCTCAGAGGGGGCCTCAAATAAAGGCTGGATTTTAGGAGATGTTGTCTCCGTAGATTTAGAGAATAATAGATTGGCAGTAACCTGTGTTAATTATGATACCCTGCAGATTGAGAAGATTACTATTGTTGTTGATACATGTACTGAATATAAAAATATTAGTTCTCTGTGCGATGTTAAGATAGGCGATGTTGTCAGTATTGACTATCTGAGTGATTCTCAGGGAAATGTAGCTTTGGTCATTAGTGTAGAGTGACTTAAATATATAGATAAACAGGAGGCTGGAGGTAGCGGTAATGAAGATTTTTATAGATACGGCTAATATCGATGAGATTAGAAAGGCATCTGGCTGGGGGATTCTGGATGGTGTTACTACTAATCCTACTCTTGTAGCCAAGACCGGCAGGAGTTTTGATGATGTAACCAGAGAGATTGTTAAGATTGTTGATGGCCCGATTAGCCTGGAGGTAGTAAGCCAGGGCACCAATGAGATCATAGGAGAAGCCAGGGGTTTATCAAAGATCCATAAAAATGTTGTGGTTAAGATTCCTATAACAAAAGAGGGATTGTCAGCAGTAAGAATTTTAGCTGCAGAGGGGATTAAAACTAATGTAACCTTGGTATTTTCTCCAGTACAGGCTCTGTTAGCAGCCAAAGCCGGCGCTACTTATGTTAGCCCTTTTGTGGGCAGGTTAGATGATATAGGTCAGGATGGAATGGGTATGGTGCAGGAGATAGTCAGTATTTTTAAAAATTATTCTTTAACCACAGAGATAATCGTCGCCAGCATCAGACATCCTATTCATGTCTTAAGAGCTGCTTTGATGGGGGCTAGTGTAGTTACCTGTCCCTTTGGAGTGCTGGAGAGCTTGTTTAAGCATGCCTTGACTGAGATTGGGATAAGGCGCTTCTTGGACGATTGGGCTAAGGTTCCCAAGCTATAAATTAGAAGATGGGTAAAAGAAGGGTAGTTAAGGCAAGTGCACGCAGTTTATACAAAAAGAAGATTGAGGCACTCTCCAAAGTGAGCCAGACTATTACCTCCAATTTATATCTGGAGGATATACTTAAGTTGATTGTTATGGTGACTGCCGAAGTGATGAATTCTAAAATCTGTTCTCTTCTCCTGCTTGATGAAGAGAAGAATGAATTGGTTATTCGTGCTACACAGAGTGTAAGTGAGGCTTACAATAAGAAACCAAATATCAAATTGGGTGAGGGTATCGCTGGTTTAGTAGCTAAAGAAAACCGTCCGATATCAACATTGGATGTAAAGGAAGATAGCCGTTACGTAAATAGAGATATTGCAAGGAGAGAGAATTTGTGTTCTTTGCTTTCTGTACCATTATGCGTGAAGGGGAAGGTTATCGGCGTTCTTAATAGTTATACTTCATCGAGGCATAAATTTAGTAAAGAGGAGATAGATATCTTGACTGCTGTCGCTAACCAGGCGGCTGTAGCAATTGAGAATGCCAATCTGATACTGAAGTCTAAGCTTATCGAAGAAGAGCTTAAAACACGAAAGTTTGTTGAGCGCGCGAAAGGTATCTTGATGAAATCGCAAGGTATCTCTGAGGAGGAGGCGTATAGAAAGATTCAGAAACAGGCAATGGATACCCGGCGTACTATGCGTGAGATAGCAGAGGCTGTTATTTTAGCCAAGGAGTTAAGTTGAAATTAGTAAAGGGAGAGGGTCTTGGGCAAAATGAAATATATTAAGAAAAAGGTTGTTATTCTCGGCGGTGGCCCGAACCGTATCGGTCAGGGTATCGAGTTCGACTATTGCTGTTGTCAGGCATCATTCGCCTTAAAAGAAGAGGGCATAGATAGCATTATGGTAAATTGTAATCCCGAGACAGTTTCCACCGATTACGATACCTCAAATAAGCTTTATTTCGAACCCCTCACTGTAGAGGATGTATTAAATATCATTGATGTTGAGAAGCCAATAGGTATTATTGTACAATTTGGCGGTCAGACCCCTCTTAATATCTCAACGGCTTTATATAAAGCAGGTGTAAATATATTGGGTACTAGTCCAGATTCAATAGATAGAGCTGAGAATAGGAAACGCTTCAGAACCCTGCTTAAGAAACTAAGATTAGTTCAAGCTGAGAGTGGAACAGCTACTTCAATTGAGGGGGCAAAGAGGATAGCTAATGAGATCGGCTATCCTGTTGTAGTAAGGCCCTCTTATGTTTTGGGTGGTAGGGCGATGGAGATAGTATACGATGATGGTGAATTAAATGGCTTTATGCAAAAGGCAGTCGAGGCTTCTCCTGAGCAACCGATTTTAATCGATAAATTTTTAGAGGATGCTATCGAGGTGGATGTAGATGCTGTAGCTGATGGAAGAAATTGTGTTATTGCCGGTATTATGGAGCATATCGAAGAGGCAGGTATTCATTCGGGGGATAGCGCTATGGTACTCCCTCCTTATAGCTTACCAGAGGAGATCATAAGAAGGATTAAGGAGAATACATACGCCTTAGCTAAAGAGCTCAAGGTAAAAGGATTATTGAATATTCAATACGCAGTAAGACATGGGGTAATTTATGTTCTGGAGGTTAATCCACGTGCTTCCCGGACTGTCCCTTTTGTGTCCAAGGCAAATGGTATACCATGGGCAAAGATAGCTACTAAGGCAATGTTGGGTAGATCCCTTAAGGAGCTAGGCATAAACAGAGAGGTTGAGATATCCCATGTAGCAGTTAAAGAATCTGTATTTCCTTTTATCCGTTTTCCGGGAGTAGATGCAATCTTGGGGCCGGAGATGAAATCTACAGGAGAGGTGATGGGGATAGATTCCACCTTCGGTTTAGCCTATGCAAAAAGCCAGCTAGCTGCAGGACAGAGGCTTCCTAATAATGGCAATGTTCTCATTACTGTAAGGGATGAGGATAAGAGAAAGGTAGTATTTATTGCAAAAAAACTTTCTGATATGGGGTTTAATCTGTTTGCTACACGTGGAACGGCCCAGGCATTGAAGAAAAATGATCTAAAGATAGAAATAGTTTCAAAATTACATGAATCCAGGCCGCATATTGTAGATTTGATTAAGAGCGGAAAAATACATCTCATCATCAATACCCCCAGAGGTAGAATTACTAAGAGGGATGAGACAGTAATAAGGAGTACGGCTATCCTTTACGATGTTCCATTGGTTACCACTATTGCTGGAGCACAGGCAACGGTTAATGCCATCGAGGCGCTTAGTAGAAAGAATCTGTCAGTTAGGTCGCTTCAAGAATATCATAAGAATCGCTAGTGCTAAAGCTTGATTTTTAATCATATAACAGATCTGAGTTGATTACGTGATAGGGCAAGGATCGCGCTCTGCTTAATGTAATCCTTAGCAGAACACTTAGGAAATATATAAGGCATTAAGAAATCTACAGAATTGGATAAAGTCTTACATAATAATTAAAATATAAGGTAAGTAGCATTATATCATTCTATCTCCCATACCTTATTAAAAAAGAATGACGGAGGGTAGTAGCGATGGAGATGAAGGGCCTTAATAAAAAGATGGAGAGATTATGGAGGATTGCCAGGAGGGACTTAGAGAGAATTTCTCAGGAGACATTCCGGTTAGCTAGAAAGGGAGAATTGTATATTAAAGAGATATCCAAGAGAGGAGAGAGGAACCTGGAGGTAATGGGTTTAGCGTTGCAAAGGGAAAAATTATACTATGAGTTAGGGAAAACATTAGTTTATACTTCTAAAAATAAATGGATAAGCAGCAAGAGAATAAAAGATTTATTAATTAAGATTAGAGATATCAGCCGGAAGATAAAGAAGATAAAAAAATAGCATCAGTTTTATCTTGACATTTTACTCTATAAATATAAGTTCTACCGTGGGATTTAGACTCAGAGTTGAATTATGGACTAAGTAGTAGCAGAAGAGAGAGGAATGATTAGATCAATAGTTAAAATAATTAATATAGCGATTATCTCTACATTATTATGTTTGGTTTCTTTCTCATTGCCGGTCTCAGCCGATGTGATTGGTAAGACGGACGCAGAGGTTCGATCTATAGCTGAGCCCTTCTGGATAATATCTTAGATGGCTTCAGAGAGAATGATTATGAGAAATATTCCAGAGATTTCGACATTACTCTTAAGGAGACTATTTCTGACAAGAGATTTCTTGAGATAAGTCGTCAGATCGAGATCTCTATTGGGCATTGTCAATCTCGGAGATACCTTGGTTTTA
>JAOZPD010000027.1 GCA_029932935.1 Candidatus Omnitrophota bacterium
AAATCGAGCTTGATAAGAAATACCCTCAACTCAGTAATTATATTCGATATCTAATTGCCAGTAAGAAAATAAGCGTTAGAGAGCTTTTAAGAGAGGTAGATTATATTAATGAGGAGATAAAAGAGACTTTATTTAGCAACAATGACCAGAGGCGATTGAGCAAGATATCAAAATGTATAGGCATTCTCAGGTCCTTATTGAATCTGGAGTTGACAACCCAGGAGTATGAGTATTTCAAGGAAAACCGTTCTGATTTCCTTACTTCCTCCTGGATGGATTTTTTAGTGCATAATAGCCAGAGATATTACCTGGCTGTGTATCCTGCTCATTTACAGACCATCGACGATAATCTTAATAATCTGGAGGAATTCTATCAATTCGGCGCATACAGAGAGAGGAGTCTCGTACGAAATCTAATTGATAGGATGAGTAAGTCTACTGAGAATCTGGCTGTTCTCATCGCTGGCGGATTCCATACCCCAGGAATAAGTAAGATGTTGAAAGAGAGGGGATACTCTTATGTGGTGGTTACACCAGTTCTTACTAAAAGAGGCGATTCGAGTGTTTATTTTTCAGTGTTGAGGGGTCTCAAGAGGTGAGTGTGATTGAAGGGATTTAGAATAAATAAGGAGGTTGCAGGATGGCTGGTAGATTTTTCATAAATAGGATAGCCAGGATGATAATTCTTACATCAGTTGTAGGAGTGCTTATACTTGTTGCTACAACAGGTGGATACGCCTTAACTATTGCTATGGATAATCTAAGACCAAGAAGCACAGCTCAGGATGGAGATCAGTTAGAGAGGATCTCGGAGGATTTTGGTTACGGGTTTGCTTCGGGTGCAGGAGAGACATGGGCTCACGATAAGGTCTTCAGAGCAAGGGCAGCAGCAGCGTTTATTGAAGGTAGAGCAATTAGGATATTTGGTCATCAGGCTGTAGAGAGATTAGAGGAGGCCGCTGGGGAATTTATCAGTAAGAGTGGCGAAATGGGGGTAAATGTTGAAGAGGTGACAGATAGACTTAGGGCAGCAAGGGAGTTTTTAGAATCCGTATTTACTGATGAGTTCATTCAGAGGGTAATCCAGGAGATAGCAGCAATTGAAGAGGATTCAGTAAGAGACGATATAGAAAGAGGGTTAGCCAATGAGCAATCAATCTTATTCTTAAGAAGAGCCAAAGAGATAGCCGGGGTCCCCCAGGCTAATAGGAGGATAGCACAGGCAAGGCAGTTTTTGGTGGATGATACCAGGTTTATTACCTTTCTTTTCGGTATGAGGGGGCTAGATCCGTTTTTATTTAGTGCTGGGGATATTTTATCTAAAGAGTATAGGGCAATAGTAGCCCATATGGGTGGTTATCCCTATGAGGGAAGTGAGGATATACAGGCAGGTGCGAGGACTATTTATACCTCTCTGGCTAGAATATTAGGATTTGCCGAGTTAGGAGAAGAGGGCTTGAGGTTGTATCAGGAGATGATGCTTCATGAGTTTCTGGATAGGGCAAGGGGCAGGCATGTTAGTCCCTCTCCTGAGATTGTAGCTGAGTTAGGTAGGGTAAACGCTCAGATCGATAGACAATATAGAGAGGTAACTAAGGGGGTGATAACCCAGATACAAGAGGAGGGTTCTGTTATTGTAAGTAATCCTTGGGTGAGCATAGAGAAGTTTCGCTATCAGGATGACCTTGGTAAGAGGGAGGTGTTTGCAATCAAGGGCTCAAGTAGAGTTCATCCAGATATACCGAAGGGCAAAGAGGTTACTATCACTATTGCTAAGGCAGATATAGGCTCTATTGGTGGACACGGCACCGCTCCTGGTGTAATGCTTGAGGCAGTAGCAGAGGTTTGGATGGAGGCGGCCGAGCGAGGCGATATCCTGGACTTCTTTATTACCAGAGTAGGGGATGATATCTCGGTTACTGTTACACATGCACGAGGAAAGGATGATGTTCGTGTGCATGAGTTGATCTGGAATGGTTTTGTAAGGGCCTCAGTGATAGCCAAGGATAATGGTTGGTATGGAGCAGGTCAGGATCTCTTAGCAGATGCCTTCTCTGGCAACGTAAAAGGAGCTGGTCCCAGTGTAGCAGAGATAACAATCAGAGAACAGAAATCGGAGGTGCTGATATTTGCACAGGCAGATAAGACTGCTCCCGGAGCGTTTAATAGGGGATTATACGAAATCTTCTTTAGTCCAAACACTACCTGGCGTCCATTAGGGCCAGGGACAGCGAGAAGGGTAAGATTAGGCGTGTTGGATTTTGATTATAAGAATCATACCGGTAGACACATATGGTTTACAAAAGAGGATTATGATTATGTGCATTGGTATACAGGATTCCCCGATAGATATACCTTTGATAGTATTACCACAGTTGAGGGTGAGGATATAGCCGCGATAACCGCACAGCGCTTAGGCATAATAGCCGGGGAATATGTAGGTAAGGATGATCCCATGTTTGTAGTTAGGTCGCAGAAGAGATTTCCAGCAGTAGGCGAGATCTCCTCTGCATTTCTAAAAGGTGATTACCTTGTGCCGGGCTGGATGCGGGGATCCAACAAGGGGCCATTCTTTCCAGTGTCTCTAATGGAGGCAAAGATAGGTATTTATGACGGTCCACCCTTACTGGCTATGTGGGCCTTTAATCTTAATAATGGGAGGCTAACTGGTTTCTACGATTTATTTGCTGCTAACCCCGCTATCAGATATATTCAGGATAGGCGAGCCAGGAGAGCGGTTGCTTTATTAGAGGAGGGCTTCCGTGAGATGGATTTAAGGTTAGGTCCGGAGGAGATTGAGTATCAGAAGGGACCTAAATTGATGGAGGCAGAGCTTGAGGGTAGATGGGAGGAATTCGAGCCAAAAGAAGAGGCGGTTGAGCAGCGGAGAGTAGATGCAGAATATGAGGCTGCTGGTTTGTCTGCTGCCGGCAGGAAGATGCAGGCGATACTGAGTCATTTACTCAGAACAACCTGGGGTGAGAAGTTGGCTACTTTTGCAGAGGCATTTCGTTTTGACATACATCACGTATTATCAGATGAGGTGTTGAGAATAAACTCAATGCAGGGAGGTAGAACATACCCTATTCTTATAAATCATGAATCCCTTCTAAGGTCAAGTCCCGACGGTATTATGGCCTTACAGAATATTCTGAGTCAACTTGGCAGGGGCGGTAATATTCAGTTCGTGCTTCATATAGCTCGTGATGATATAGGTGCTGAGGAGGTTAATGGGGTAGTAGAGGAGGTCCTGCAGAGGATAAATGAGATAAATGGTGGTTATACGAGGATTACCAGGGATGATTTCGCTGCGATTGTAGTAGGCACACAGCCTGCTAATATTTCAAGGCAGGTGGAGAGATTGTTAGGTACCTCTATATATCAGGTAATCGGCCCACATGCTTATGTTACTCAATTTATGGATGCAATGAGGATAGCGCTTGACCAAGGTCAACCAGGTAAGATGAGTCTTATGTCTAAAGCCTTATGGTTAGGGCTTGAGCTTATTCCTGTAGATGGCAAGGTCGATGAGGGGCAGTTGAGGCAGCTGGATGAGCTTTTTTCTCAGGATTCAGATGGTACATTTCACGTGGCTGCCGGGGATGTGGTTGCTTCGGTGGAGAGCGCGGCTGATGAATATCAAAAGGAGGTTGAGGCAGCTATTAGAATCTAATTACTACTGCCATTATAAATATAAACAAAAATGGAGGTGGCGGTTTTAAATAGCAGCGGGATAGGAATTGTAGTAATCCCGTAGACATACTCTGACCTTAGAGCTGTCCGATAATACGCCTTGATTATCGGGCAGTTTTTTATGAGTTTGTTTCTAGCGCGCTATTTTAAATACAGGCGCATGTAATTCCGTTACAGATAGATGTGTATTTATCTTCGATAAGTACACCAGCCCTCCTTAAATTCCCGAGGTAGATTATTATATATGGGATACCAATTCGCGACCTTAAAAAGAATTGACTTTTTATTAAATCTATGTTAATTTAACACAGTTAAGAAGCCGCGGAGGAAGGAGAATTTCTGTTATGCAGGATGAGAATTCGGTTGACAGACGTGTTTTTGCACGAATATCTACGAGTTTGCCTGTAAGATTCTTAGCCTCGGGGAAAAATAAGGAATGTTATGGTAAGACAGTTGATATCAGTGCCAATGGTATAGGTATGCTTAGCGAAGAAGAGCTCTCTCCTATGACTTCCCTGGAGTTGTGGTTGGAGTTACCGGATAATCGAGGCCCCTTCTATACACGAGGAGAGGTTGTCTGGTCAGCCCCTTCAGTAGAAGAGGTTGGTAAATCGCGTAGTGGTATTCGGTTGGAAAAAGCAGAGCTTATGGGATTAGCGCCGCTTTTGTGGAGGCGATAATTACAGATGAGAAAAAACCGTTTGACAATTGGTCTCATTATTCCTTACTATCAAAGGATGTTTTCTACCTTTTATACCTTAGAGATCATCAAAGAAGTAAGCAGGGCGGCCAGTCGTTTAGATATCGATTTACTAATTGATACAACCTGGCGGGTATCTGATATCTCTGGTATTCTTTTTGTGGATATCGTGGGAAACGAATTATTGGTTAAGAAGGCCAGGAAGAAAACCATACCTTACATAATCTTAAACTATTATGATAAGAATTCTGTCGATAGTTGTATAGGCATTGATAATGAGAAGGCTAGCTTCGAGGCAGTGAATTATCTGGTCTGTGCTGGGCATAAGCGAATTGCTACTATAACCGGTAAGTTAAATGTCCAGGCAGGGATTCAGAGGCTCAACGGTTATAAGCGCGCCTTAACGGAAAAGAATTTGAGTGTAGAAAATCGTTATATTGTCCAGGGTGACTGGACAAGGGCTTCGGGCAGGAGGGCGATGAGAAAATTATTAGTTCTTAATAAGCGCCCTACTGCTGTTTTTGTTTCGGGGGATGAGATGGCTTTAGGTGCAATAGATACAATCAGAGCGGATGGTTTAGAAGTGCCACAGGATGTCTCCCTGATTGGTTTTGATAACATCCCCGAGGTCGCCTCTGGCGCAGAGAATCTAAGCACGATTAAACAACCATTCTCTGAATTGGCGGAGCTCGGTCTTGATTACATAGTCAAGATTGTCAGGAAGAGATTGAAGCACCCCCTCAAGATTCTCTTAAGAAGTACAGAATTGATTAAAAGAGGGTCGGTTAAAGATTTAAGGAAAAGAGAAAGGAAGAGAATTGGTGTTTAATGTAGGAATAGTAGGTTGCGGTAATATATTCCTTATGCACGCCCAATCGCTGGTTAATACCCCCGGTGTGAAGATTGCTGCTGTTTGCGATATTAGGTCTTCCCGAGCGCGTAAGGCCTCAAAGAGATACAATTGCCGTTATTATTTTGATTATAATAAAATGCTAAAAAGAGAAAGGCTTGATGTGGTTCATATTCTTACCCCTCATAACTTGCACCCACCAATGGCCATCCAGGCATTAAGAAAAAAGATACATGTTCTTTCGGAGAAGCCCATTTCTATCAATCCGCGCGATGCAGAGAGGATGATTGAGGCTGCCCGATGCAATAGGGTAAGATTGGGAGTAATCTCTCAAAACAGATATAATCCCGGTTCGCAATTAGTAAAGAGATATCTTGATAATGGAAGGCTGGGTAAGGTGAAGGCAGTGAAGCTCATTGTTTCTTATCATAAACCAGACAGTTATTATATGAAGAGCGATTGGAAGGGCAGGCTTGACAAAGAGGGGGGAGGTGTATTGATTGATCAGTCAATACATTTTATCGATGTGTTGAGATGGTTTATTGATGATAGGGTTGAGTATGTTGAGGCGAATGTTGCCAGGAGGATGCATAAGCTTATTGAGGTGGAGGATTTAGCAGAAGGGGTAATCAAATTTAAAAAAGGTGCCTATATCTGTTTTTATTTGATGAACTTCTATTCCTTTGATGCTGATCCAGAGATAGAGATGGATTGCGAGAATGGTAGGGTTAAGATTATTAAGGATTCTGCCAGGATTGGTTTCTATGACGGAACAGAGGTTAAGGCAGCGCCAAAGCCGAATGAATACATTGACTACGGTGAGAATAGGAGGGATTATTGGGGTTTTTGTCATTGGATACAGATAAGAGAGTTTTACAAAGCACTTAGACAGAACCGCAGCCCCGAGGTTAATGGTGAGGAGGCTCTTAGGACGCAGAGGATAATCTGGCGTATTTATAAATCAGCAAGGCAGCACAGAAGGATTTATTTTAAATAGGAGGCTCATGATATGATTAAGGTAGGCATAATTGGCTGTGGCAAGATTACAGAGAGGGCCAGTTTACCTAATCTGGTGAATTATAAACATAGATGTAAGGTACTTTGTTTATGCGACATAATAAAAAATCGCGCTGAGAGAATGGCAGATAGATTTACCTTGGGTGATGTAGAGATTCTGCGAGATTGGAAGAGGTTGGTTAGCAGGAAAGATATAGACGTTGTTTTCATCAATACCCCCAATTATCTGCACGAGAGAATGGCAGTGGAGGCGGCCAGAAATAGAAAACATATCCTGGTTGAGAAGCCAATTACCATTTCCCTTAAGGCAGCAGACAATATGATTAAAGCGGCCAGGGATGCTGGTGTATTCTTGATGGTTGAGCAGACTCAGAGATTTGATCCAGTTCATCAGGCAGCAGAGAGGATACTCAGGTCAGGTATCTTGGGTAGAATTCATAATATTAGGGGTAGAATCGGTCATGCAGGCCCAGAGTATTGGTCGGGAGGAGAGAGTGATTGGTATTACGACAAGAGAAAGTCAGGCGGCGGCTGTATGGTGGATATCGGAGTACATATTGCTGACTTGATCCGTTGGTTTAAGGCCAAAAGGGTAACTGAATTATTTGCAAGGATACAAACTATAGAGAAGAAGATACCCGTAGATGATAATGCCACGGTATTATTGAAATTTGCTGATGGGACAAAGGGGGAGTTTGAGTGTAGTTGGACTACCAGGCCTTACGAGGTTCTTACTTACATCTATGGGGAGAAGGGGAGGATGACTACCAGTATAGGCAGTCAGCGGCCACTGATGCTTACTCTGGCTAAGACAGGTAGAGGAGAGGATCCTAATTGTGCCCTCCGCCAGGAATATCCCAGAATCAGCGATGGTAGCGGATGGGGGAATGCCGTGCATTATTTTATTGACTGTATATCGAAAAAACAAAAACCTTTTGTTACCGGAGAGGAAGGCAGAGAGACCTTAAGATTGATACTTGCTGCTTACGAATCAGACAGACGGGGCAGATGGGTAAGGATTAGGAGGTAGAGTAGATGAAATTAGGATTATGTAGTTGGTCTTATCACAAGTCCTTAGAGACAGGCAAATTGGATTTTGCTGGATTGTTGCATATTTGCGCCAGAGAACTCAAACTCGATGGAATCGACATTATAGCTGATCATTTGCCAAAGACTGACAGAGAGTCTTTAATCCAATACAAAAAGATGGCTACAGATTTACATTTAACTATCGCCTGTCTTTCGCCCGGGAATAATTTTGGTAAACCAAAAGCGCAGGAGAGGAAACAGGAGGTTGAGGCAGTTGAGAGATGGCTTGAGGTAGGATATGTTTTAGGAGCGCCCGTATTAAGGATATTTTCTGGTTGGCCATGGCCTTATGAGGATAAGGATAAGCTCTGGCCAGCAATGGTTGATTGTATTAGGGAGTGCGAGAAGAAGGCAAGAGAGACAGGTATAGTCTTAGCAATTGAGCCGCATAACGATGGCGGTTTTTTACCTACATCCGCAGACACACTGAGATTAATAAAAGAGATAAATTCAGAGTGGGTGAGGATAAATCTGGATACAGGAAACTATCAAGACACCGATAATTATAAAGGTATCGAGGAGACTATTGCTTACGCTCCTCATCTACATGCCAAGGTTCATCATATAAGCGAGGAGGCTAGAGAGCTGGAGTTTGATTACGATCGTATATTCTCAATTATAAAGAAGGCAGATTATCGTGGTTTTGTTTCTCTTGAATTTGAAGGTCAGGATTTCTATAGTCAGGATGAGCTGAGATATATTCCCAAGGCAGTCCAGATGCTTAAGGAGCTTGCTAAGAAATATAATCTGTGAACCAGCGAGAAAAAGTATTTCATATTGTAATTTACAAATGATTTGACGATGCTGTATTGATTACGTATAATGTCCCTATTAACTAGGGGTCAATATGGGAGTTAAAAAGAAGGGTTTATTAAAGGAGGTAATTAATCAAAGGTATTCTTATCTGTTTATCTCTCCAGCAATTATTCTATTTTTTGTGTTTGTGTTTATTCCAGTCATTGCCTCCTTTTTCTTAAGCTTCACCAGATATAATGTCCTTAATCCTCCTGCCTGGGTAGGCCTGGATAATTATCGCCAGATTTTTTTGAATGACCCGCGCTTCTGGAAGGCTTTGCGTAATACCGGAGTTTATGTATTAGGGGTAGTTCCTCTGGGGATTTGGCTTTCTCTATTATTAGCCGTAGCTATTGACCAGAAGATAAGATTCAAAAATTTCTATAAGACAATGTTCTTTATGCCTGTGGTGACCTCAGTAATTGCCATTTCAGTTATCTGGAAATGGCTTTTTGCAGGAGGGAAATACGGATTAGTTAACTACATTTTGATTAAATTAGGCCTCAGTCCCATTGATTGGGTAATGAGTCCCACCTGGACCTTGCCAGCGATTATGATTATGTCTATCTGGGCTGGTTTGGGATATAATATGATTTTACTTTTAACAGGACTGCAGACAATCCCTAATACTTTCTATGAGGCAGCGGAGGTCGATGGCGCTGGCAGCTGGCATAAGTTCTGGCACGTCACCCTGCCTCTATTAAGACCAACCTTATTATTCGTAACGATTATGTCGATGATTAATTCTTTCCAGGTTTTTGAGCAGGTGTATATTATGACCAGCGGAACCGGAAAAGGGGTAGGTGGCGTTTTGGATTGTGCCTTAAGCCTGGTGGCCTACCTTTACGAGAGGGGTTTTCAGAGGTTTGAGATGGGTTACGCTTCAGCTATCGCCTACATCTTATTCGGGATTATCTTTCTGGTTACGCTGATTAACTTGAGGTTGATTCGTCCCCGATTTGAATATTAACATGAGGAGTCTATTTAAGGCAAAGAAGAGATTAACAAATATTATCGTATATACCTTTCTCACTCTGGGCGCCCTGACCATGGTTATTCCTTATGTCTGGATGATTGTTACTTCTATTAAGCCCATTGAAGAGATCCAGGCATATCCACCCTCGTTTTATGTACATAATCCTACACTTGAGCCTTATCGTGAATTATTCTATCTTCTACCGATGGGTCGTTATATATTTAATAGTCTTTTTGTTTCATGTCTGGTAACTTTGTGTAATGTGTTTTTCTGTTCTCTGGCCGGTTATGCCTTTGCCAAGCATAAATTCTATGGCAGGGATAAGTTGTTCTTATTACTGTTGAGCGCAATCATGATTCCCTATCAGGTAAATCTCATCCCCGGCTTTATTATTGTAAAAAACCTGGGCTGGCTTAACAGTTTCAAGGCTCTTATTATTCCTAATATGGCTATGGCCTTTGGGGTATTTCTCTGCAGGCAATATATTATGAGCATCCCCAATGACCTGCTGGATGCAGCCAAGATTGATGGGTGTGGCGAATTCGCCATTTATCGCCTGATAATTTTCCCATTGATTAAGCCTGCCTTGGCAACCCTGGCTATTTTTACCTTCTTATCACAGTGGAATTCGTTTGTCTGGCCTTTGATTGTAATCAATACCAGCTCTATGCGCACTGTGCCTTTGGCCTTGTCAGTATTAAGCAGTCAGTTCGGGTTTGGGGCGAATGTCGCTATGGTTATGGCCGGGGCGACGGTGGTAACGTTCCCCGTATTGATTGTATTTATTGGTTCGCAGAAATATTTTATCAGAGGTATTACCTCAATTGGCTTAAAGGGATATAGTTAAATTGAAATATGAACAAGAAGCTGTCTGGGTATACTTATATATAGGACATCCGGCTTTAGATGGATAGAATTACTGCGGAAGGGATAGATAGATATTGCTTAATATTAAGAATGGTTAGTGCGCATATAAAGGGAGGAGATTAGTGATGGGAACGAATAAGTATCCGATATGCAAGCGCTATGAGGGTAATCCTATTTTGACGGCTAAGGATTTTCCCCCTGAGGCTGATATTAAAACTGTTTTTAATTCCGGCATCGCGAAATACAATGATATTTATATAATGGTTTGCCGTGTGGAGAATTCCGCTCTACTTAACCGTTTTTGGATTGCAGAGAGCACCGATGGCTATCATTTTAAGCCCCGCCCAAGACCGGTGGATATGCCCCATGATGATCCGCAGTTCAAGGAGTATGCCTCCAGCATGTATTATGATCCACGCGTGACAAAGATCGGGGACACATATTACATAGTCCATGCCGCCCACAGTGGGCATACCTGTCGTTTGAGTCTGGTGAAGACAGAGGATTTCGAGAGATTTCAATGGATGGGGTTTATCTCTGAAACGGATAACCGCAATGGGGTACTTTTCCCGGAGAAGATCAATGGATTGTATGCACGTCTTGACCGGCCCAATACTGGGGCTAATACGGGAGATATCTGGGTGTCTTATTCCCCGGATTTGATATTCTGGGGAAAGAGTGAATGTGTATTTAGGAACTGGGAGGGGATTCGCTGGGCCTGGGCAAAGGTTGGGCCGGGAGCCACTCCTATTAAAACACGCGAGGGATGGCTGAATATTTTTCACGGAGTGCGTTGGCAGGGGAAATCGCATCTTGTTTATCAATTGGGTGTTTGTCTTTTGGATTTGGAGAATCCGTCGAAAGTCAAGGCTATGGCTGAAGACGCAATCTTGATTCCCGAAGAGCAATACGAACTTGTGGGACAGACTCCCAGTGTGGTGTTTACATGCGGCGCTGTGATGGAGGATAACGGAGAGATTAAAATTTATTACGGCGGCGCTGATACGGTACAATGCGTGGCTACCACGAGCTTGGAGAGGCTCATCGATGCATGTTATAATCGTTAAGATTAATTTGCAAGAAGGAGAAAAGGGGGAGGTATAATGCAGGAATCCGATGTTGCTAATGGGAAGAGTCATTTGCGCGACCGTCTTCCGATTTCGACCAAGGTGGCCTATAGTCTTGGCACGGCAATCGATATGTGGGGTCTCTGGTTGTATCCGGCTGTTGCTTTTGCGGTTTTTAACATTTATCTGGGCATTGAACCGTGGTTGGTGGGTTTGGCGCTTACATTGATCCGAATCTATGATGCCATTGTTGATCCCCTGATGGGGTGGTTGTCCGATAATTTGCGTTCCAAGCATGGCCGCCGACGCCCTTTTATCTTGATAGCTGGTATTGCCAGTGGACTGTGTCTGCCGATTCTGTTTCTGGTATCTCCCTCTTGGGTGGAGATAAAATTCCTCGGCGTCTCCGCGGTGTTTTGGTATATGATAGTGTCTACTATGATTTATATTCCCATAATCAGCGCTTTTACCGTGCCTTACTACAGTTTGGGTGCGGAGATGTCGCCTGATTATGAAGAGCGTACCTCCATCATGTCCTATCGCAGCGTAGCTCAAAAGATCTCAGAATTGGTTAATTTTTATGCTTTGCGGTTTACCAACCTGGCCTGGTTCCTTATTCCCGGAACAGGGCAAAAGAATACCCTGCTGGGAATACAGGTGTATACAGCAATACTGGGTGTGATAATGGCTATCTTAGCCATAATCATTTTCTTTAAGACGAAAGAGCGGTACTATGAAAAGGTAGTGGTGAAGAGTACTAAGAAGATTTCCATTCTGAGTGGCTTAGGCGAGACGCTTAGGTGTGCCCCTTTCCGCAAGATGATGGTTGTGGGTGCTGCCTTTACGCTGGGTACGAGTATGGTGGGTTCACTTGGTTATTATACCACGGTTTTTTATGTATGTGGTGGCGATAAGATTATGGGAGATAACTGGCAGTTTTGGATGGGTGTGGCTTTTATGCTGGGTGGTCTTTTAGGGGTCCCGCTGCATGCAGCTCTGGCGCATCGTATCGGCAAACGCAGGGCTGTAGTGGTAGCTTGTCTCGTAGGCATATGTGGTTACGGCGGTTCTTGGTTTTTGTATACGCCGGTGATCCAATGGCTGCAGACAATTGCCTCGGGTTTAATGGGAATGTCCGCGGCTTCTCTCTGGATGTTACATAGTTCCATCGGCGCCGACGTTATTGACCATGATGAGCTCCATACGGGAAAAAGAAGGGAGGGTTCTTTTACTGCCTGCGCTTCCTATATCCTTAAACTGGGGAATTCATTAGGATATTATTTTTCCGGTCTTATTTTGACATGGACGGGTTTTACCTGGAAGCTTAAGGTGCAGGCACCTGAGACTATATTCTGGATTCGCGTAAGTCTGGCTTCCCTCCCGGTTGCGGGCTTAATCATCGCTATTATCTTTGTTTTGCGTGTGCGGTTGACAAAACGAAGATCACTGGAGAACCGTAGGAAGCTGGAGGATCGCAGGGGTAGGGTGTAGATAATTCTATTTGAAAGGGTACTGTTCTTGACGGTTTAGAGGGAAATAATAAAAATGAAAAAAATCAATATTTTTCTGATTCTGAGCGTAACAGCAATTATTTTGTTGTTGCCCAGTTATGTTTCAGCAGCTTCTAAGGAGTTGGTATATTTGAGAATCGATAATGTCACTACTTCATCTTTTGATGATACCGCCGATTGGGCTCCTCCGCCTGAACCCAGGGCAGTGATAGACGGAGACCTCCTAAGCAGGTGGTCTTCCAATTATACTGATAATCAGTGGGTAAGTTTGGATTTTGGTAAGACCAAGGTTATAGAGAGAATAGTAATCTTTTGGGAGGCGGCATATGCAGTCGATTATGATATTTTAACCTCAGAAGACAATAAGAATTGGCAGGTTCTTTTATCCTTGACGAACCAGGATGGGGGTATTGATAAGATAGAGTTTGCTCCACAAAAGGCCAGATTCATTAAAATTATAGGCAGGAAGAGATTTAATCCCGATTGGGGTATTTCTATCTGGGAGTTATTATGTTTCGGTCCGGCTGATGAGAATCCGGACGATAAACCATTATGCTCTGTGTACCCTAAATTAGCAAATAAGTTAGCTGAGGATGAGATTGCGGAGGTTGAGATGGGGCTTGAGGAGCCTCAAGATTCACCCGGGGTTTTGTCCTTAGATGAATTTCAAAAGGGCGTAGTTTATACCTCTTGGAGCAGGGATGAGCTGGGCACAGAGGCTTCTGATCGAACGCTAGAGTATCTGAAGGAACTGGGCGTCCGCCATCTGGGGATTATGATTGTCTGGATACAGGATAGCATAGAGGAGAGTAGGATTTATCCTGACCCCAAAGACACGCCGGAAGATAATGCTTTGATACACGCGATTAACAAGGCTCATAGTTTAGGAATTAAGGTTATGCTTAAACCACATGTAGATGTAAAGACAGGAGAATGGCGGGGAGATATCATCCCCTCGCGAGAGTGGTTTCTAAGTTATAAGGATTATCTGATGCATTATGCTGAACTTGCTGAAGAGTATAATGTTGAGCTTTTTAATATAGGAACAGAGTTAGCTAATGCTACATTGCCACAATGGGAGGCTCAATGGGAGGATATTATTCAGCAGATAAGAAGTGTTTTCTCTGGGCGGCTTGTTTATGGAGCCAACTGGGACGATTATAAAATAGTTGGCTTCTGGGATAAGCTGGATTTTATCGGTATCAGTGCCTATTTTCCATTGACTGCAGAGAGGGATCCCGATAAGGATGAGTTAATTGCTGCGTGGCAGAGCAATATCTTAGAGGTTGAGGAGTGGTTGCAGAAAGAAGGATTGGAGAAACCAGTTATATTTACTGAGGTTGGTTATTGCAGTGCCGATGGAGCGAATATGCATCCCTGGAAGGTATTATCCAATCTCTCTGATACGCTGATGGATGAGCAAGAGCAGGCAGATTGTTTAGAAGCGATGCTTACTGCTTGTTCTACTCGTCGCTGGTTTAGGGGGTTTTATTGGTGGAACTATTTTCCTCAGGAGAGATGGTCTCCCTTGGGATATATTATCCGCGGCAAGAGGGCCGAGGAGATTTTAATTGAATGGTTTAAAAAAATTTAGTACTCCATTTAGAGATATAAATTTTATAAGAATAGCAGGAGGTTAACATGAAGCAAAAAACAGTAACGATAATAATTGCAGCATTATTAATTATTATAGGTAATGCTGCAACTGGAATCTGTCAGGGAAAGGTTATCTTTGGTTTTGAGGAGGGCATCCCTGTCTGGGAGATTCCGGATTGGTGTTTTGAGAAGGAAGACTATGTAGCGGAGAGCATAGCTGTTTCTACTAAGTTTGCCAAAGAGGGGAAATCCTCGCTGGAATTAATGACCGATTTCCCAGGCAAGATCTGGACAGCAGCCTATGTTGAGGTGCAGGAGTTTTTTGACTGGACACCATATAAGAGTGTATCTATAGATATATTTCTGCCTAAAGAGGCACCGTTTGGTTTAAAGACCAAGCTTATTCTTACTGTAGGTGAGGATTGGAAGTGGATAGAGATGAGCCGTTCGGTTAAGCTGATCCCAGGCGAATGGGTAACTATCACTGCCAGTCTTATCCCCGGGAGTACTGACTGGCGAAGGACTCAGGTTACCGATGAATTCCGCGCCGATATAAGAAAGTTAGGCGTAAGGATAGAATCAAATATGCGTCCAATCTACAGTGGTCCAATCTATATTGACAACGTGCGGTTGGAGTAAT
>JAOZPD010000111.1 GCA_029932935.1 Candidatus Omnitrophota bacterium
CCCAGGTATTGAGCCGATATCTCTGGCTGCAGAGAATATATACCCAAAACTTTACGGTTATAAAAAAAGGAGGAGAGGATATGGAGATACAGGTAAACGACGCAAATTTTAAACAGGAGGTATTGGAATCAGAGCTGCCCTGTTTGGTGGATTTTTGGGCTCAGTGGTGTATGCCATGCCATATGGTTGCCCCTACCGTTAAGATTATAGCCGAGAGATATCAGGATAAACTGAAGGTATGCAAGATAAATGTAGACGAGGCGCCAAGGACGTCTGCTCAATATGGTATTATGAGCATACCCACATTAGCCATCTTTAAAAATGGTAAACTCGTAGATAATGTTGTTGGGGTGATATCTGAAGATGAACTCGTCTCCAGGATTAAACCTCATATCCAATAATATTAAGGAGGGAGAGATAGATATGCCTATCTACACTTATATTTGTAAGGATTGTAATAATAAATTTGATTTGTTAGTAGGAGTAGTCTCCGCTCAGGGCGAGCCTAAATGCGAGAGATGCGGAAGCAAGAATATTGAAAAGCTTCTCACCTCATTCAGCGTAAGGGGTTCTAGCAATAAGGATGATGTATCTTCCGGTCCGAGTTGTTCTACAGGGACATGTCCTACTTGCCCTACCTGTTTTTAGGGGATATAATATCAGGGGGATATACAATATGGCAATACGTATTATTATAGGGCTGGCTGCTGGAGCAGTCATTGGTTCTATTATCGGTTATTTTGGGAGATGCTCAAGCGGGATCTGTCCTTTAACCAGCTCTCCGTGTCGTGGCGCTTTATATGGAGCGGTTTGGGGGGTATTGTTAGCATTGCTCCTAAGATAAAAGGGCATTGCCTTGAAGGCAAGGAGATATACTTATAAGGTTGTTTTACGCTGGCAAGAGGCAAAGAAGGGTATGCTCTCTGCTTCTGCTAATAAGCCTAATATTGAGATAGCTACCCCGCCTGAATTTCATGGGCATGCTGATATATGGAATCCGGAGGAGTTGTTTGTTGCCTCGGTTAATTCTTGTATTATGACTACATTTTTGCATTATGCAGAGAGAGATAGTCTTGAGCTATTAGGTTATACCAGCGAGGCCGAAGGTATTCTAGAATATCGTGAGGGAGAATTTATATTCTCCGAGATCACCGTCAGGCCAAAGATTTTAGTAAAGCGAGATAGCGATATTAAGAAGGCAGAAGAGGTTATCCTGCGTTCAGAGAAAAATTGTCTTATTTCTAATTCGATAAAATCTAGGGTAATTGTTCTACCTGAAATAGAGGCATCTGCGCATAATTCCTCGTAATAAATCTACCACCATCTTGTCTGCGGGGGACCTATCTATCGGCATTAATTTGCTTTAAATTTGAAAAAATATTTGTTGGTTTAACTTATTGATTGAGTTATAATTGACTGAAGTATTTTAACTTATAGGTTTAATGGAGCGATAATAGATCTTATTATAAGGGTATTTCTAATTTGATTGCTGCGAGTAAATAGGTACAGTGATTTTTATTCTCCTCATCTTAGGCGAGATATAACTGTTATATTGTCTGTTAATGAGTAATCGGTCGAGGTTTTTAATCATAGTTGTTTTATTCCTGGTGTGTTACTTCTTACCCACGGGGTTGTTATCATTCAGAAATCCTGTATTTGAGGCATTGGCGCTGGTTAAATGGTATGCAAGAAGGCATGTGGTCTTGTGCTTGGTTCCTGCATTCTTTATCGCAGGAGCAATTTCGGTCTTCATAAGCCAGGCTTCCGTTATCAGGTATTTTGGTACACAGGCCAGAAAGATAGTGGCTTATAGCGTAGCTTCTGTATCGGGTAGTATCCTAGCCGTCTGCTCCTGCACTGTCCTGCCTCTGTTCTCCGGGATTTACAGGCGCGGAGCTGGTTTAGGCCCGGCCATAACATTTCTTTATTCAGGGCCTGCAATCAATATATTGGCGATAATATTTACCGCCAGGGTCCTGGGGTGGCAGTTTGGTTTTGCCAGGGTAATAGGAGCGGTTATCTTTAGTGTTGTTGTAGGCCTTCTTATGCATCTGATATTTTTAAAAGAGGAGAAGAGGAGGCATTCGCAGGGGAATTTCGTTGTGCCACAAAAAGGAACAGAGAGGCCCTTATGGAAAAATGCGCTATATTTTGGCTCTATGGTGGGAATCTTGGTATTTGCTAACTGGGCAAGGCCTACCTCAGCAGATACGGGAGCGTGGGCGGCAGTCTATTATTTTAGATGGATTATTGTGTTCTTATTTGCGTTACTGCTAACATACATATTAGTGAAGTGGTTTAAGAAGGAGGAGATTAATAGATGGGTTTTTTCAAGCTGGGGGTTTGCCCTTCAGATACTACCCTTGCTTTTTCTGGGGGTATTGGTGGCGGGGTTTCTTCTGGGTAGGGTAGGGCATGAGGGGGTAATCCCGTCCGGAATTGTGGAGGATTTAGTGGGCGGCAATTCATTATTTGCAAACTTCTTTGCTTCGGTCTTTGGCGCGTTTATGTATTTTGCTACCCTCACAGAGGTTCCCATATTGAAGGGGTTGTTAGGCTCTGGTATGGGTAAGGGGCCTGCTCTGGCTTTATTGCTGGCCGGGCCGGCATTGAGCCTGCCTAATATGCTTGTGATAAGGAGTGTAATAGGGACCAGGAAGACTATTGTGTATGTATCACTGGTGATTATTATGTCTACTATAAGCGGAATTATCTTTGGTATTTTAGTGAGATAGAGGGAGGGGCTATGAAGATACAGATTTATGGAAGGGGTTGCCCGAGGTGTCATGATTTAGCGCGTAATGCAGAGATTGCCTTGAGAGAGTTAGGCAGGGATGTCCAGGTGCAGCACGTAACCGATATATCTAAGATTACCGAGAAGGGCGTTATGCTAACCCCCGCACTTATTATCGATGATGATATTATAAGCGAAGGCAGTATCCTGGCGGTCGAGGAGCTTAAGAAGATTATAGAGAGCAGGAGTAAATAATCGATTATTCGTTTTCTGATATAATAATTCCGGAAGGATATATATTGATATTTTTAATTCTTAATCAAGTACGGTGATATTATTTCGGGACATTTGGAAAAGGATAGGCGAACTTTCCATAGTAATTATTTTCTTTGCGGCGTTTCTGATTCGCATTTTTGATATTCAGCGTTTTCCTCTGCATTATGATGAGGCGAATTGGATACTCCCCGGCGCAGAGAACTTCATATATTTTTTGGGTATTCCCATCTCTTGTTTTAAGGGATACATCTGGCCCTTTTCCAGCTTTTTAATCTCCGTATCCAGATATTTCTTTGATTCCCCTGAGTATATTGTCCGTATTCCTGCGGTAATTTTTGGCACCCTGACCGTTATTCTGTTATATGCCCTGTGCAGGATTATGCATGACAGAAAAACTGCATTCTTCAGCACGGCAATCTTATCCTTCCTGCCATGGCATATTTATCAAAGCAGAGACGGAAGGGAGATGATCTATACATCATTTTTTGGCGTCCTTCTATACCTGCTTTTATTTCTGAGCATAAAAAAAAGAAGCAGAGCTCTCCTTTTTCTCTTTTGTTTTTTACTTGGCATAGCCTCTTTCTATACATACGCGGCATCCTTAACGTTCATCTTTATCTTTCTGTTTATCCTGATTATTCTTAGGAGGAAATTTTTATGGCTGAAGAAAAGGGATATATTTTTGTGTGTACTGATCATTCTTCTTGCGCTTTATCCATTAGTGTATTTACATCTCAGGGGGGTAATAAAGTGGACTGCATACCGGCCCTATCATAAAAATCCTTTTATTGGTGAGAGACCGTTTTATAATCTGTGGCTTAATCTTCGCCAGAACATTCCGCTTGCAATCAAATCTTTATTCTTTCATCTGGATAACGGGATGTTTTACGCAGCCTCCTTTCGAGCGCCCCTTCTTATCCACCATTCGAGTATTTTTATAGTATTACTTGCATTATATGAGATGGTTAAAAAGAGGAGGGCGCAG
>JAOZPD010000112.1 GCA_029932935.1 Candidatus Omnitrophota bacterium
TCTGATTCCAATACCTCCTGTTTAAAATTTGCGTCGTTTACCTGTATCTCCATAACCTCTCCTCCTTTTTTTATAACCGTAAAGCTTTGGGTATAGATTCTCTGCAGCCAGAGATATCGGCTCAATACCCGGGTCGGGCGACAACTCTGGTTGCCCTGCGCATCTTAAGGTGGTCAAATCCAAAACGGTCAAGCCACACCTTATCGCCAGGGCTATCACGTCAATATGCTTAATAGGGCATTCGCTATCACTAATTATCTGGCCGCCTATAATCCTCTTTGTCCGCTTGTTAAATATAAGTTTGACCGTATAGGGTTTTCTTTCCTTCATCATAGAGTGTTTACTGATTGAGTCTTGCTTTATACTAATTATATCGAGCCCATTCCTTCTCGCCTCTAATTCTGTAATCCCCGCGCCGGCGATTGATTTATCAAAGAATTTTGTAGCAAAGTTATTTATTAATCCTGGAAATCTTATTCTATAACCCAGTATATTCTTTGCTATCAACCTCCCGCCTATTACAGCATTCGGCCTCAGTTGCCCAAACATAGGCTTAGCAGTAATAAAATTCTTATACTCTATCAAATCTCCCGCAGCGAATATATCAGGATCTGAGGTTTGCAAATAATCGTTTACCTTTAATCCGAAGCGCCCTATCTGCAAATTTGCCTTCTGGGCTAACTCAATATTAGGCTGAATACCTCCTGATATAATTACCATCTCCGCCTTTATCCTCTCTCCGGAAGACAGCCTAACACCCTCTACCTCTCTCTGACCAGCAATAGACCTTACCCTCTGATTTAACCTCAAATCAATCCCCCTGGTATTAATATAATCCTCTATCTCCTTGCTCATATCAGCATCTAAGAATCTTTGCATAACATGTGCCAGCATCTCAATAAGTATAATCCTCACTCCATGTTGTGCAATAAGATAGGCGATTTCTATCCCTATCGCACCAGCACCTACTATAACTACGTTCTTTACGCGTTTTGAGTTTATCCAATTTAGTATATTAATAGCGTCTCCGCTTGTCCTGAGAGTAAATACCCCCGCTAAAGTAACGCCCGAGATAGGCAAGATTATCGGTTTTGCACCTGTGGCTAAGACAAGTTTATCATAATGATATGTAGCGCCATCGGCGGTGGTTATCCTTTTGGTCTTTCTATCAATACCAATTGCCTTTACATTAACTAATTTTATGCCCTGCCTTGTAAAAATGCTATCGTCCTTATACGAGGAATCCACTGTTACATTCCCGCTGGCAATATAAGGGGTTGCGCACCTGGTTAAAAGGCCCTTCTCTTCCTGCTCCCTTATTATAGTCACATCTAAAGAGGGCTTTAATCTCTTTATCGCTCTTGCTGCCAGCGCCCCGGCGCCAGAACAACCTACAATAATTACCCTCCTTAATCGCTCCATCAAACAACCCCTCGTTTTTTCTATATTTCTTCTTTACTCTCTTCTATTATCCTAAATAATCGTCTTAAGAATCGCGGGGATTTTAAAAAATAACACTTTCTTCTGCCATCCTGACGGCACCCCACAACATTATTGAATTTCAATAAAGATAAATGCTGGGAGATGTTTGGTTGTCTCGCCTTCAGCAGATCTTTAATATCTCCCACGCATTTTTTCCCGCCCAATAATTCCTTAATTATCATAATGCGCGTCGGATGGGATAGTGCCTTCAGAAGATTAGAAATCTTCTCGTAGTCTGAGGCCTGCATCAGAACCTCCTTCATTATATTAATATATTCGAATATATTTATATCATAGAAAAAGAATATGTCAACATAAATATTTCTCTATGATGCAATAAATCCGAGAGATTATAAATTCAGACTATCGGTCGGGCCTCTTTAAGCAAGGCAATGCCTGGAAGACAACAATCAAACCTTATGGGGGTTTAGAAACTATAGCGCAATCTTAAATATACATTCTTATTTCTCTCCATCTGGCCAAATTCTGTATAATCATCCCTGCCCAGATAAGATTCGCCCCTCTAGGGTAACCTTCCAATAGTGGATTTATTGCCAGCGGATACCTCCATACCGAAGCCGGCAAATGACTCCTCTTTAATAAGGGATATATACGCTGGTATAAAACTCATCGTAAGGACCCAGGCAACCATAATACCAATGGCCACAAACACCCCAAACGTCTGGACTGGCAGAATGGGGGAAAATGATAACGAAAAGAACCCAACCGCAGAGGTAAGCGAGGCATAAAGCATAGGGATAAAGAGTTCATCAAAGACAACAAATACCGTATTACGCTTCCCGCCCAAGGAGCGATATTTATCAAAGAATTCGCTTAAAATATGCACGGAATCCAGAACGGCAATGGGCATAAGAAATACAGGTATCATTGAGCTCATAATATGCACAGGGAAACCAAGCCCGATCAAAAGACCCATAGCGATAAGCACGGTGGCAATAGCCACAATCATCGGAGAGATAATCAATCTGATATTCCTGAATAAGAAAAGCATTAATAGAAAGATTATAAGTCCGGCTAAGGGTGCCGAAACAGCCATTTGCCTGAACATCTCGACCCCGAATGTATCTTCAGTTACGGGCAGGCCTGTGATATAGTATTCCTCCTCTCCGGCAGATTGCGCAATGATACGGCGGATATCCTGCGAAATCCTGTAACTCATATCCTTCCTCTCAATCGGAACATAGATACAAAGTGCCTTCCCATCCTCAGAGACTAGGGTTCCGTAAAACATAGGGTTATCCATGGCCTCATTACGCACTAAAAGTGCTTCCTGCTCTGTCTGAGGCGGCCTCTTCATCAGCCATTCAAAAAGCACCGTGCCCAACCCTCCCTGTCGAATATTATCCTTTGTGGAAGGCGCAATGATCTCGCGCGCAACAACACCCTTGATATTCTTTATCTCTTCCGTAATCTTATACACCTTACCTAATGCCTGCACATTAAACACTCCGTTAGGATTGCTCTTATTCACAATTCCCAGGACGATAAAATCGTGGATTGCAAACTCCTTTTTTACATTATGGTGGAAAACGCGTACAAACTCATTCTCGGAAAGCATATTCTCTGGGTCGGTATCTATTTTTATGCGAGGGAACTGAATTACCGATACTATAACGACAGCCAGGGTTACCAGCATAATAACCCTGGGTCGCATAAAAGAAAAATAGATAAATTTCTTAAACATAAACCTTGCTGTTCCTTATCTTAATCTTGTCCGCTCCGGAATTCTACCGTCCCTGAAATGCCTATCAAGCCATCCGTTTCGCACATCTTCCCTTATGTCAAAATGTGAGATATAAGGCTTGATGTCTAACAAGGGAGTCTTATCCAATATATCTACCTCAGAAAAGATAATAGTATTACCCTCTACAGCCTCCAATTTAACCACGGAAATACCTATGCGATTAGGCCTCATTGGGCTCCTTATAGAAAAGATGCCATGTGGCTCATTCTCAAGGAAAGGCCTGCCGATAAGCCTCTCCTCTGCAACTCTGTCAAAATAATAAAGAAGGATAAGATGCGAGAATCCTCCTATATCCTTAAGGCCGTCTCTATATTCTGGAAAGACCTCAATTCGTCCCTTTGCCTGCTTATCAAATTTACCCTGTATAGGCATTCCCTTTGGATTTTTATAAGGCGTGTGTATTATTCCGATAGCCCTTAATTTAATCTCCCTGTCCATACTCTTATTCCCCTTTTGTGTTCATTGATACAGATAAACTATTTTATTATTTTATTTAAAAATGGATTGCACATATTTGCCGCGAATAAACCCACAACAAAATAATCATATACAGGAAAGAAGGTAAACACCAAGAAAGATATTACTCCGGCAATACTGCCAAAAACAAACCCCCTTAGCATTCCAAATCCTGAGGTCTTGGGCTCAATAAGCATTATTTAAATATAAAAAACCAATTCAATAACATTAAAGGGTGTATGCTCTGCAGGGCAAT
>JAOZPD010000113.1 GCA_029932935.1 Candidatus Omnitrophota bacterium
ACTGGAGTAGATACGTTAATACTATTAGAAAAGAGGCACTTCGATTTGTCTATCCGTGACTATTTAAAATTAGATGTAGAGACAGGAGGCATTCTTATTATACACTGAAGGGATTATGTTGAATACTATATACTCAAAAGAGACCCATTGTATTGTTATCTGAGCACTATGGATATTTCCATATGTATCGTTAATTGTAATACAGGCAGATTATTGAAGGAATGTATAGACTCTATATTCTTTAGTTTGCAGAGAGACCTAAGATTTGAGATTATAGTTGTTGATAATGCCTCATCGGATGATAGCCTCATTAAAGCAAAGGATAATTTCCCTGCTATAAAATATATAGAGAATAAGATAAATATGGGTTTTGCTAAGGCAGCTAATCAATCAATCAATATTAGTTCGGGAAAATATATACTCCTATTAAACTCCGATACGCTGACCTTAGATAAATCAATCCAAAGAATGTTCCATTTTATGGAGAAGAATAAGGATGTAGGAGTCTTGGGTTGCAAGATGATTAGGCCTGATAACAGCATTCATAGAAATGTTTCACTTTTTCCTTGGCTACTTATTGTTCTGCAACAGCCTCTATATATATTTGAATTGCCACGATGGTTTCAGAGAAAGATCAGGCTTTCTTCCTGGGATTACAATAGTATTGAGGATGCAGATTGGTTGCTTAGTACGTATTTATTAATCAGGAGAGATGTCTTAAATAGAATAGGTTTGTTAGATGAGCGTTTTTTTATCTATGCAGAAGATATAGATCTCTGCTATAGAGTAACAAGAGATAATTTCAGAATAGCGTACTTCCCCTATGCTACAATTATGCATTATCAGAATATTACGGGTGCTCAGAAGTTCGGAGATAGAGTACGCTTAATGGAATATATAAGTATACAGAAGCTTTTTGAGAAATACGCAGGAAGAAGGGGATTAATCCTTGGTTTTATAACCCATGTAATCGACAATCTTATTAAAATATTTTTTTATACCTCATTATTAATATTTAACTGGGGAAAAAGAGGGAGTATAAGGCCTCAGATAAGGTTATGGTTATTTACTCTAATAAGAATTATTAGAATGGGGTGGAATGCGAGGTATCCAGAATACAATTAGCAAAATAAAAATGCCGTGCCCT
Organism: Candidatus Omnitrophota bacterium; assembly: GCA_029932935.1. GTDB lineage: Bacteria > Omnitrophota > Gorgyraeia > Gygaellales > JAHJCI01 > JAOZPD01. The sequence goes on from JAOZPD010000113.1 coordinate 1,148, forward strand.
AAGACAATATTTGTCGAGTTAACCAATATTTGTAATTTTAATTGCGTTTTCTGTCCCTCTCACCTTATGACCAGAGAAAGGGGGTTTATGGATTTCGGGCTGTTCAGAAAAGTTGTTTCCGATGCTAAGGACTGCGGTATAGAACGGTTTAATCTATGGATTATGGGAGAACCATTTCTGCATCCTAACTTCATAGATTTTGTAAGATTTGCTAAAGAGAATAATATAAAGTTATCCCTTATTACCAACGGTAGTCTGCTTGCAGATGTTGCTGATGAGTTTTTTTCTTTAACCTTCTCTGAAGAGGACGAACTTCTAATAAGTTGCCTTACCTCGGATATGTATGCCTTCGGGCTCAGAAAAACAAAAAAGATAGATTATCAAAGTTATGAAAAAGGGATATACGGATTCATAGAAAGAAAATTAGAGGTAGGATCTAAGATTAAACTTAAGATTATTTATTTAATAAATATAATTAGTGACATAGTAGATATCCCTGGATTAATTATAAATACAGAGGGCGTTTTGAAGACTTTAGATACATGGAGATTATTCGCAGAAGAACTACAGAGGAGATATAATGTATATTATGATTACCAATTCCCCAATAAATCCGAGATAAAGAAATCAATTAGAAAGAAGATGAGTCTTACCTTTGAGTTTATCCCTGGGGTATATTTCGATTTAAAATGGTTAACCAATTGGGGAAAAGTTATATTGCCGAATGGCCTAAAAGTAATTCCTGCTGAGTATGGATATTGCGCGTATCCATTCGAGATCATAGGTGTCTTCTGGAATGGTGATGTAACCTTCTGCTGCGATGACTATAATGCAGAACTTGTAATTGGGAATATAAAACAGAGGAGTCTTCTGGAGATATATAATGGAGAAGAGATTAGAAGGATACAGTCCGAGATTAATAAAGGAATTCTTTCCAAAAAGAGATGTCAGATATGTCAGGGTATTATCGTAAATAAAGATGGCAGGATTTTGAGGAAATATTATAAGAAATATTTTCTGGAGAGAATATATAGACATTTTAAAATACACGGATTTAGAAAGACTATCAGAAAGATTATAGGAGAGATTAAGGGGCAGTATTTAAGAATTTAATCGCCATACTAATTAATGGAATTTTCATATGCAGGATAAGATATTAATTATTGGCGCAGGTCCAACAGGGTTAGGGGCTGCTTATCGCTTGTATGAGCTAAAATATAGAAATTGGCAGATATTCGAAAAGAATGGTTATGTAGGAGGATTATCCGCAAGCTTCGAGGATGACAAGGGATTTATTTGGGATATAGGTGGACACGTTCTTTTTTCGCATTATAAGTATTTTGACCGACTCTTGGACAATATCCTCAATAGAGACTATCTTGAGCATATGCGACAGGCATATATCTGGATAATGAATAGTTGGGTTCCTTATCCATTCCAGAATAATATTCGCTATCTTCCCAAGAGTAAGGTTATCCAATGTCTATCAGGATTAATCCAGGCAAAGAGCAAAAGGAGTAATCCGCACAATTTTGAAGAATGGATTTATTCTGTTTTTGGTTATGGAATTGCCAGATATTTTATGCTCCCTCATAACTACAAAATATGGGCGTATCCCTTAAAGGGTATGTCCTATGATTGGATTGCCGAAAGGGTAAGCTTAGTGGATATTAAAAAGATTTTAAAAAATATTGTTTTCTGTCGTGATGATACAAATTGGGGACCGAATAATAATTTTAGATTTCCTCTTAAGGGCGGGACTGGCGAGATATTCAGGAGATTTATACCTTTTATCAAGAATAATCTCTTTTTAGGAAGAGAGATAATAAGGGTTAATACGAGCCATAAAGAGATTATCTTTAAAGACGGACATAAGAGCAATTATGACTTTATCATCAATACTATGCCATTAGATGAATTTATAAAGAGATCCGATTTGACAGTATTCTTAGAGACAGTAAAAGAGTTAAGGCATAATAGTGTTCTTGTTGTAGGGATCGGCATTAGAAGATCTTGCCCCACTAATAAATGCTGGATATATTTTCCCGAAGATAATTGCCCTTTTTATCGAGTGACCTATTTTTCCAACTATTCTCCTAATAATACACCCGGCGGTAATTATTATTCTCTGATGTGTGAAAGTGCTTATTCTGAATACAGACCCATAGATAAAAATAAGATTATTGAGGAAACCATTCAAGGCTTGATTAATACCGGCTTGTTATCGGAGGGTGATAAAGAGCGCATTGTTTCTGTGTATCTGATCGATGCTCCGTATGCCTATCCTGTCCCTACCCTTAATAGAGATAAGGTATTAGAGTCTATTCAATCATATTTAGAGCAAAACGGCATTTATTCCTGTGGTCGATTTGGAGCCTGGAGATACGAAATTGGCAATATGGATCATTGTGTTATGCAGGGCGTAAGAGCGATAGATAGGATCCTGCGTGGCGGATGCAGATGTTAGAGCTTTCTATAAGCATAGTCAATTTCAATACAGGAGAGTCCCTCAAGAATTGCTTGAGATCGCTTCAGGATAATATAAAAGGTATTAATTATGAGATTATTGTAGTTGATAATAATTCAGTTGATAACAGTATAGATATTATTAGGAACGAATTCCCTTCTGTTCAGCTTATTGTCAATGATAAAAACAGAGGAGCCACTATAGCTAAGAACCAATCTTTCTGTAGAGCAAAAGGAAAATATATCTTAATATTGGATAGCGATATTGAGATTTTATCTGGTC
>JAOZPD010000028.1 GCA_029932935.1 Candidatus Omnitrophota bacterium
GAAAAACAATAAATTCAAAGTAAAGGCAATCGAGGAGGCTATGGCTAATCCGCAATAAGTTAAATATTTAATTAAGATTAAACTCAGTATAATCTTTATGCCTATACCTATCAATCCTATTTTTAAAGATATTTGTATTTTACCCAGGGCATATAAGGCTGCGGCAAAAACTCCGCTTAAAGCAAAGGTTACCAGGTATGGCAAATAACAAGCCAGGGTTAAGGCAGTAGATGTTGTTGCCTGAGATGTAAACGAACCGCGTTCATATAACAGTCTGACTAAGGGAATTCTAACTAAGCCGATGGCAATGGCTGCAGGGACAACTAAGAGTGTGGTTAACATTATTGCCTGCTTTAGTAGAAGCCTGAATTCTTTTGTTTTTCTCTTTGCCTTATATTGAGATAAAAGTGGCAAGATAACTGTGGTTACGCTTGAGGAGATCACAAGTGGAAATTGAACAATAGAAAATGCATAGCTCAGATACGAAATACTCCCTGCCGGTAGACGCGATGCTAAATAACGGTCAACAAAGATATAGCACTGTGAAATAACTGCAATTAAAATCAAAGGAAATAATACCCTGCTCATTTTCTTTATCGCCGGATGATTTAAATTGAGCACTACCCTGTAAGGAATACGATTATTAAATAAGATAAAGAACATAATAAGCAACGCTATTAACCAGGCAACCAAACCTGCCCATGCCAAGCTAATTATACCTACCCTCTTACTAAAAATTAATACAATCCCTAAAATAATCAAACTTCTTATGGAGGGGATAAAAGAGGGAACAAAGAATCTCTGGTAATAACGAAATACTGCTATCAGGAATCCACTCAGACTACCCAAAAGGATAACCAAGCATAATATCTGGAATATCTGAGAGGTCAGAAGAAGCAAGGAAGGATTATTCCTGTATCCTGGAGCAATAAAAAAAATTAAACCCTTACTATTAAATAAAGCTAAAAGAGATACTAAAAATAAAATTAAAAAAATAAAATTAAATAGACTGCTTACAATGGTGCCCGTATCTTCTATATCAGAGGCTTCTCTATATTCGCTAAACACGGGGATGAAACTTTGATTTAATGGGTTTACTAAGGCCGCAAGAAATAAAACAGGAATCACTACAGCAACCAAATAAGCATCCATCTGTATCCCTGCACCAAAATTAGCTGCCAGGACTATCTGAATAATAAGTCGCAGAATGAAATCTAAAATGATTCCCAGAATTACTATAGTACTAAATCTAATAAGGCGTGTATCGTTTCCTGATATAAATTTCAGCATCTCCAATTTTTTTTATTAGATTGTAATTAGAATAAATGTATTCTTTAAGAGAAGGATGCAAGACAAAATAATATTTCTGCGTCCAGCGGTCTATCAGGCAATAGCGAACCCGATGGCTCTCTAAATAATTCATTATTTCAGTAACGCTGGGGTAATTAAATCTCTGAGGAGACGAGATAGATTCTCCATAGGCATAAATATTAGGATAGGAAATATTATATATTGAACTCCGATTAGCGCAGAATAAAACTACATTATTAGCGGTAAAGATTTTTTCATCAGGGAGGGTATGACTTTTTAAGAAATCGGCTATCTGTTGATTCTCTCTAACAGAGTAAAATTTATCACTCTTATATGCCTGAAGATAAAATAATTGAGTAGAACATGCCACAAATATTAAGGAGACAATAAAAGTTATATATATACCTCTTGACATATTTCTTTGTCTAAAAGAGAAAACCATAACGAATCCTGTAATTATACTTAACACAGGCGACAGCTCTGAAAAATAAGAGAAATAAAATCTCTTACGCATAAAATATCCTAAAAGCAAAATAGTAATCCAGAATACAGAAACAATATGAGGGAGATATTTCCTACCAATAATATACCCGCTCTTGTGAAATAAGATGCCGCTACATAAAAGTAGAAGGAAAAATATAAATAAGAATAATGTCTTAGCTATTGTGGATAAATAAGAATTTTTAATAAATAACCAGTCAAAAGAAGAAACGGCCAGCCAATACAGAAATATCGATAATCCCAGCAAAAGAAATGAATAAAATAGGCTATTGATAATCACTCTATATTTCTGTTGCGATAATTCTTTTAACAGAATCCCAAAATAGATAAATACAGGAATCACCAGATATAGCGCCTCTTTACAAAAAAAGATTGAATTTTTCAGAATCCCTACATCTTCCTTGAGGAGATAATTAAGGCCGAAGCCGCTGATTAACCATATAAAAGAATGCCAGACAGAATACGAGAATGCAGCGGTGCCTGCCTGATGGATAAAATAAATATACCACGATACTGGAATGGAAAATCCAATGCAGGACCAGAAGAGACGTCTAATCGGCCTTCTGACATAAAACAGAATGGCTAACTCTAATAGCATAAATGCTATTGCCGACTCACGTATCAAAAAGGCTATTCCAAAGAGTAGTCCACTTAGAAAATACGTTGTTCTTTTATCTCTCTTAATTGCTATTAGAAAAAAATATATACCAGCTATCGTAAAGACTGCTTGTAGAGCCTGCGTTTCCACAAGAGAATTCCAAAAGGCTATATAAGGAGAAAGAGAATAAACAAATGCAATCATAATACCGGTATTTGCATCGTAAAGATGTTGCCCGATCTTATAAATAAAATAAATTGCTATTGTGTTGGCAATAACTGATAATAGTCTTACTGATATAAGACTATAACCAAATAATTTAATAATAACAGCAAGTATTGCCAGATAAAAAGGATTGCGTGTAAAATAATCTTTATAAGGAATTAATCCTTTTAGTAGCAACGAGGCATCGTAAAGATAACTCCCCTCATCAGGATCTATCCAAGCAATATGAGTCATGCAGAGACGATAGAAGAAACCCAGAATTATAATAGTGAGTAGAATTATACTTTTTATCGAGTTGTATCTTTGATACTCCATATTTCTATCTTGCTAAACCACATATCAGTGCTATAGATAGATAAATTCCCATAAATGTATATAACTTACGATAATTTTTAATAAAACGAGCGATATCAAAATTATACTTATTCTTCTTTTTCTTTATAGTAGAGAAAAACAGATAAAGATAAATCGGATAAATTACCACAGGGATTATACAGAGGTGAAATGGTATCACTCCAAATATACCTAATAGGAAGAAATATAGATTGGAAAGAGTAAAAATTACCAAACTAACATCTAATGCCCTCTCTCTTCCGAATTTTACTGCAAAGGTATGAATATTCAATCTCATATCTGATTCGTAGTCCATCACGGCATGTATCAGGTAACCTCCGCTTATCAAAAATGCAAAATAGAGAGATATAAGAACCCCTCGTATATCCAGAGGATTAAATAAGGTATATCCTAATAAGAATAAAAACGAACCCCCAAGAGCATTAATAACAACATCTACTAATGGTATACCCTTTAAAAGAATACGGGGATGGTCGTAACATATTCCACAGAAAATAATCAAAATAGCAAGAACGAATACCTTAAAAGAAAGTATAAAGAACAAAAATAAACATAAGCCTCCCAGGGTTAAACAAAGCAAGCGCAATCGGCTCAAAGAGACCCTCCCTACTAACAAAGGAGTATTTATTTTTTTAGGATTATATTTGTCAAAATTATAACCCAACCAATCATTCAAGGTAAATATATGTCCTATCCCCAGTAATACGGCGAGCATAAACAGAATTATTCTAAGAGTGATAGCATAATTGATAGAGTTTAAAGTGAACAGTATGCCCAATAAAGGGCCGCCGGACATAATAATTGAGTCTTTTATTCTAAGAATATCTAAAAATAATTTCAATTCTTGGAATATCTCAAACATAATTGTTTTTCTCAACCCTATATATCGATATCAGCAAGTCATCCTCCATATATCTTCTTCTTCATAAATTTAAATATAATCCTGGCGATATAAATATAAACTATTGATATCTGCATAAACAGGGTTTGCTTATCAAGATTAGAGAAGAATCCTGCTATTAAGTGCCATATCTTCAGCCAACAGAATTCTCCCGTGCGGTGGAAACGCCTGGGATAAACCAATAAGGTTTTTCTATCAAATCTCTTAAGCATCAAGGTATCCACACAACTTACACCTGCTAACTCACCGGTTCTAATTGCATATTTCAAACCCTCACCGATAATTGGATTCACCATACCGGCTGCATCACCTATAACTAAAACATTATCTGAAACCAATCTTGTAGCTAAACATGCCGGGATTAATCCAGCTATAAAACGTATCCTTTTCTTATCCCTAAGATATCTATCGGTGTTTATAAACTCGTCTAAACAGAATCTCAGATTTTTCTTTATCTTAGAGCACAGACAGTCTACCCCTACATTCAGCCTGTCTCTTTTAGGAAAAATCCAATAATACCCCCAGGGGATGGAATGCGGATTATAGAAAACCTCGAATGCATCCAATGCGGTATTCTTATCATCCAATTCATAAGCTATAGCTAAGTAAGTATTATTCTTCCTTAAGTTTATGCCTACGCCAGACATCCTATAGGCTAAATTACTTGCTCCATTAGCAAAGATAATTAATTTGCTGAAGAATCGCCCCCTGTTTGTTATTGCAGTTGTTCCCTCCTTATTTTTTATTATATTAAATACTCTACACTGCGTAATAAGACTTGCACCCATAGAAACAGCTCTCTCAACCAAGAATCTGTCAAAACTACTTCGATAGACCGTAGCGAATATCGGTCTTCTATATTTATATATTTTAACTCCCGAAGGAAAATGCAGAATATGAGAATAAATCTTTTTCTCAATAATGCTCTCTGGAAGGGATAATTGCTTTATCAAACCGAAGGGAATCCCACCGCCACAGGCTTTGCCCTGGCCAGGAAATCTCTCTCTTTCAAGAATCAAAACCTTAAAACCGCATTGAGCAATAAATCTCGCTGCAGTCGAACCACTTGGACCTGCCCCTATAACAATAGTATCCCATCTATCCTGCCGCAACACAACCCCTTCTGTCTAACTACAATAGATTTCTTTCTTTCAAATAATCCTCTATGATCTGTGCTGCCTTCTTATTTCCTAATTCGGAAAGGTGTCCATCGTGCTTCAAGATAAAATCTTGATATTTAGATTCATCTTTCCCATAAAATATCTCCCCCAGAGCCTCTCTTGGGTCAATAAAAGATATTCCTTCCTTAAGGAAGAACTGATTTAGTTTCTCTATCAAATCTTCCCTGGTGGTAACCAATGCTACAATTAACTCGCAATTATTACGCTTACAAAGATAATTAAGTTTAAGATATAACTTCTTAAAACACTCCCAGGCTAACCACTGCATATTTTCTCTTGTCTCTTGTAATTGATGATTGCCGAAGACTATGCTTCTCTTCTTATATGTTATATATCTAATTATATCTAAGTATAAAAAATGTGATAATTTAAGAAAGAGGAGATTATTCTTTATGTTTCTTAACATGAGAAATAACCTTGTTTTTCGAAATCCTCTTTTAAGATTGGCTCTTTCTTTACTGCTGAATGTAATATCGACAGGCAAAGGAGTATTAATAATATATTCCATTTCTTCTTTATCCAATGATTTTAATAAATCATTAATATCGTTCTCGTAAAAAACAATAATAACAATCTTCGGATGTAGGGCAATACCAAATTCTCTGAATATGATGTATTCCTCGTAAGGAGATAAACCAGAGATACCCAAATTTACTATTTCTAACTTTGTATTCTCCCGTAGAAAATGACATAATGTCTGCTCTTCGTTTACTCCCTGACCATACACTAAAGAATCCCCCAGTATGACTATATCGGCCTGGGGCGTATCATGAGGATTTCTAAATCCCAGACTGTCGGTTGCATGTTCCCAGAAATATCCATTCCAGAATAATCTCGTCTTAAAGTTTGGTTTCATTAAATTTATACCTAATTCTTTATTGTAATAATATATGCCGTCTGGGCCAGTATGATATTTATTATAGATTGCATTAGCATATCTTATAGGCATAAAATTGAATAATAATCTTATACCTATCTCAAAACCAATAAATATTGCCGGTAGTGTCAAGAAGGCAATCTTATAAACTTTCCTCATATTATCTGCATAATATGACTTTGTCTTTCTGATGCAGAGACATTCTTAATCTTAACACACTAATTTATAATATCAGTATAATTATCCGATTTTCTTGACCATAGATATGATATTGTTTCATAGCTGGCAAGATCGGTCCATGATGAGAATGGATTATCATAAAAGAAAAGGGGTAATTTTGAGATGTAGAATTTTCTTATTGGTTACTATTTATAAGTATTTTAATGTGGGCACTTTCTTTTAGCTCCTTAGCCCATTTTTTGAAACCTTCATATTTTTTAATATTTTCAATCTTCCGGAAGTAATAATCTCTACGCTTAGCAAACTCCTCCGTATTAGCGCGTCTGATCTGAAGAATTTTAAATACTGCATAACCTTTATAAATAGGGGCAGGGGGATAAAAGGTATTCACCTGGCTCTCTATCATCTTGTAGGCATCGTCTCTATGGAATCCCCACATATGAATAAGAAAATCCAAAGCAACAAATCCGGGTCGTTTAAAGATTTTTGGTTCTTGTTTTTTTCTCTGCTGCCATACCTCAGGATTCTTGCTAATTTTTCTATAAAAGCTCTGTGCCTCCTGTAAATTATCAAATTGTATAAGCTCAACAGATAATGTATTGTACTCATCAAGGAATTTCTGATAAGCCTCTTGCTCTGTAACATCTGGCTTAATGCTATCCAGGACCTGTTGTCGGAGCTTCTCTATCTTCACAAGATGCTCAACCTGATTCCTGAATAATTCTACTGATTCTTTCAATTTTTCCTCAGTCCATTTTTTGAACTCTTCTACATCGTCTCTCCAGCTAAATTCTACCTTCTCCTCTTTCAGTATCTTATCTATCTCATCATTTATCTCTTTATCAGTCACCTCTATACCCCGTCTGAATGCTTCATACGAAAAAAGCAACTCCTGCCATACCAAATCCTCTAATTCTCTTTCTGTCCTGGGGATACCTCTCCATTTAGCATTAAATGTCAAAACTACTCTTTTAGCAAAGTAATAGTTATCCAAGGATACGGGTATACCGAAAAACTCACCTGCTATCTTATTATCTTTTTCCTGCGCGAGGGAAAAGGTAGGCTCTGATATAACTGACACAATAGCTATCAGCAATAATCCATTAAGAATAATACGCTTTAAACGAGGCATACTTTTACCAGTTTCTGATTTCTTTAGCTGTATAAATACCCCTAGAGACAGGTTCAAGAATCTGATTAAGGAAATAATTCAAATTAGCTATGAATTTCTTTGGCACAAAAACAATATCCTCTGATTCCAGGGTAACATTCTGGTGCATATCTCCTCTATTAAGAGCTCGGGATAGATTTATTCTTTTGGCCCGAGGCGACTGAAATCCTCCTCGAATTAATATTACACTGGATGAAACTGAATGCTCAGTAAAGCCCCCTGCTAAACCGATCGCTTCCAATATCGTCTTTGCTCCGGTTACTGAATAAACACCGGGATTCTTAACCTGCCCTAGGATAATAACCTTTTTGCCTCCCAATTTTTTGATTGAAATAGAAACCTCGGGAAATTTAATATATTCTTTTAATCTCTCGGTAATCTCTTGATCTAGCTGCGTGATGCTCAATCCAGAAGCCTGGATATCACCTATCAAAGGAAATGAGATCTTCCCATCAGGACGTACAATTAGCTCTTGGTCTAAATCAGGATTTTGCCATACAGAAATAGCCAGCACATCGCCATTCCCAATAATGTACTCCAGCATTTGTTCATTATGTGAGGAGGTATATTTCTTCTCTTGCGTTGTATCAGTTTTAACCATACCAGATTGGCTATTTGCATCCTCTTCTATTATTAAAGGCTCTATTTTTGTTTCAGCTACTGCTCCTTCTTCTCTCTGGCTGAGTAAATACCACGCCTTCTGAAATTCCTCATTTGCCTCTTTATATTTACCCTGTTGATAGTAAAGGTTACCGATCTCGTAATGCCTCTTTGCCTCCTCTCTGAAGTCCTGTGTATACGCTAAACCCAGAAAAACCATAAGATTAAAGTTCACAAATAAAGACACGAGCACTATCCTAAGAATATTATTTATCTGTTCATTAACGTAAGTATATCTTCTTAATCTTCTAATAAAACATACACAGAAAAGCATCATCAACTCTCTGGTTCCAAGATTATCTTAATCTTACGCCTTAATTCATCTGCCCTTTTTTTCTCATCGATATCTATATCATCTGCCTCTGTAGACTCGAGGGATACGCCTTGTTGCGAGGATGCACCTATTATTTTTTCCTGCAGAACTGCATTTAATTTTATCGCTGCTGCAAGATCCTGCAATGTCTTTAACTGACGTCTCTTGGTTTCATTTAACTCTTCTTGTAATGCAGATGAGCGTGAACCCAAATTAGCAATCTCCTCTTTCAGTAAGAAAATCTCCTCTCGCTTCTTATTTAACTCTGCCTCCTTCTTGGATAATACATCAGAAAGCTGTGCAACCTGACTCTTAAGATTGGCATATAACAAATCTATATCTCCTAAACGATTCTCCTGTTGGAGAATCTTCTTCTCTAACTCTTTTCTTCGCGTCTGCTCTTGGTCAAGCTTAACTGTTAACAGATATTTCTCCTCCTCTTCTTTAGCCAATTTTTTATTGAGGTCTTTCAGGTCACTCCTCAATGTATCAATCATCTTGGTTCTTTCTGATAACTCATCCTTAATCTCCCTTAATCTCTGCTCTACAGCAACCTTCTCAGCTTCTATCCTTTTAATATCTGCCTGTAGCATCTTGCCTTGCGCTAATCTCTCTTCTAATTTTATCAACTCTGCCTGGAGATTATCGATTTTCTTTTTAGAATCCAAGGATTCTTTCTTTGCCCTATCTAATTCTAATTCTCTTTTAACTAACATCTGTGAAAGTCGCCTGATCTGCTCTCTTGCATTATCATAAAGAGCGCTTATCTCAGAGGCATCTTTGCGGGATTTTAATTCACTGATTTGCAATTCAAGTTCATCTTTCTCCTTTTTTAAAAGGGATATTGCTGAGTTCTTCTGAGCAAGCTCATCCTGTAGCTGCTTGAGTTCGCTCTGGAAAGACTTCCACTTAGAAGACAGTCCCTTAACCTTCTCTGTGTTATCTTTAGCGACTTTGAGCTCCTTCTTTAACTCTGTAACTCTTGCTTGCAAATCAGCAATCTCTTCTTTTAAGACAGGTATCGTTTGTCTCTGTTCGCTCAATTCGGAATTCTTACGAGATAATTCATCAGTAAGCTTATCTATCTTCTCCTGCATATCTTTGCTACTGATCTTCAGTTGTCTAATTAGCTTTTCCTGCTCGGCCAGTTTAACCTCCTGCTGAGTTCTATTAGACTTCAATTCAGCAAGTTCAGATTCAAGAGACTGGGCCTGTTTCTCTTTCTTATCCAAGGCTACCTTAAGTCTCTTCAGCTCATCCTGTAAAGCATGAATAGGGGCAGCTTGATGATCAATTTTCTTTTTAAGCTCTGCGACTCTCTTTTCTAAAGATGACTTTTCTATATTTAATTGCTTAATTGTCTTTTCTAAAGACTTATTAGTCTTAGCCAGAATTAACCGCTCTTCATTTAATCTGGACAATTCTGCTTTTAGCTTATTAACTTCTTTCTCCTTACGTTCTCCTGACTTGGCTAATTTTTGTATTTGCTTATTCAGAGCAGAGATTTTAGTCTTTTCAATACTCATTAATTTTTGCTGAGCAATCTTTAACTTTTCAGTTGCATCAATCAACTCACGGGTTGTGTTATGAAGGCGGTTAGACATATCTAGATTTGCTTGCTGCAAAACATTCTTTTCATTCTTAATACGATCTATCTCTCCCTTCAGATGCCTAATATTCTGCTGAGCATTAATTAAATTCTGCATCAACCCATCAGGGTCACTTAACTGACTTAGTTGTCTTTTCTTCTCCTCTAGGGCAACTCGTAACTCAGCAACCTTCTTTTCGGAGGAACGAAGCTCCTTCTGGAGGGTGTTTAACTGACTTAGTTGTCTTTTCTTCTCCTCTAGGGCAACTCGTAACTCAGCAACCTTCTTTTCGGAGGAACGAAGCTCCTTCTGGAGGGTGTTTAACTGACTTAGTTGTCTTTTCTTCTCCTCTAGAGAAATCTGCAGATTGGCAACCTCTTTTTCTGCATGTCGAAGTTGCTCTTGCAGCACCATCTTCTCTTGCAATACCTGATTTAACTGTGTATTTAACTGTGTATTTAAAACCCTGGCCTGCTTTAGATCCATAGTCATCCTGATTATCTGATAACCAGCAAAAGCTACAGATGCTATAAAAATTAACATTATAAAGATTAACAAAATATTTTTTAACATATATAGCGAGCTGTTAATTTAGCCTGATAAAGGTTATCCTTCTTCTTTTGGTATTGAGCATGGACCAAGAATATAGACTGTGGGGCTGTCAGCTAAATTAATAGTTCTTTCTGATTTTAGTCTCTTACCAGAACTATCAAACATTAAATTCACTACCGGGCGTAAAGGCAACTCAGGAATCTGATTAACCACCTGGCCTATCTCTTTAGTATTTAGCTGAACAATGGTTCCTATAGGAAAGATACCTATCTTTTCAATCAAGATCTTCACCAGCTTATGAGCAAATGTATATTTATTCCTCAATATCTCCTTAATTGTCTCCAGAGAACTATGTTTATCCCTGTAGGGACGCAGGTGAATCATGGCCTCGTATACATCGCTTAAGCCTACAATCTGAGCATATTCCATAATATCCTCGTCTTTAAGGCCTTCGGGATAACCAGAACCATCAATGCGTTCGTGCTCTTGCCGAATTACATCAAAAACGTTTACTCCAAAGTGCTTGCTAATCCTCTGTGCGCCGGCAATAGGATGCTGTTTAATCTGTCCATATTCCTGCAGGCTCAATTTTTTTGGTTGATTGATAATATTTAAGTATTTAGTTATGCCAATATCATGGAAAAATGCTGCAGCTCCCAGTTCAATTAAACGCTTACGGTCGTATTTTAGACCACTGCCGATATAAAGAGAGAAGATACAGACATTTACCACATGGTAATAGAGATAATCCTTGGGTTGTAAATAATCTGCCAGAGCCGCCTTCAGCAACTCATCATCTTCCTTTGTGTTTATTAAATCTACCATCCTCTCAATCAGTATGCGTACCTCATGCTCCATGGCATATTCATTGCTCTGGCTATCAAATATACGCCTTACAAGCGATACCGCGTCTGAATACAGTGTACTCTTAGGGATATCAACTGGCGCAGAGAAACCGCCCTTATCTTTTGATTCTTTACTGTGTATAATAAATGATAAATTGGTCTTATTATGCGAGGGCTGTCCTTCTGTGGATTCCTTCTCCTTTATCTCTTCCTGCTCTGGTGGAGAGAATCTGATCCCACGCTGAGCCGATTGTTGTTTTTCCTTGGATTTTTTGAAGATATCTGATATTCTAAATTTTTCCTTCATTATATAATAATTACATTCTCATCTTATTTCTTTCCAAGCAACTTAACTATTAATTTAGAATAAAGCTTCAGAGAAGACCAACGATAAAATCACATTAAAAATCACTGCTCAGGAAGTGAGGGGTAATCTTTGTGCCTCTAGCTCATTGTTTATCAAGCTTCTCTACGCCATCCTTAGAACCAGGAAGGAATCCTTCTAAATCATCGCTTACCTGTTCAATCGTATCCTTTTTAATCCTATCTAATCTATTTCCAAAACCGGCCAACAACGCCAAGTCACAAATATTATTAATCTGTCTGGGAATGCCAAAAGAACTAAGATAAATCTCTCTGTACGCCTCCTCATCAAATATTGGTTGTTTTGCTCCAGCAATATCTAAGCGATGTTGAATATACTTTTTCGTATCCTCCTCTCCTAAAGCCCTAAGGTGAAATCTTACCGCTATCCTCTGTCTTAACTGAGGTAAGGTAATTACCCTTTCGGTCAATTCAGGTTGCCCGATAAGAATTATTGTTAAAAGGAATAGATTGTCTAACTGGAAGTTTAAAAGCAAACGCAACTCTTCAAAAATATTGCTATCTATAATAGATTGTGCTTCGTCAATTATAACAACACTATGTCTGCCATAATCACGATTGGACAATAATATTTTATGCAGCGCGTGAAACAACTCGATCTTATTCGAATATGACCCTTTGCTGCTCTCTAATTGATAGACAATCTCTTTTATAAATTCCAGACTTGATAAACGGGGATTAAATACAAACACTGTCTGATACTGACTCTCCTTCTGCAACTCCTGTAGCAATACGCGACTTAATAATGTTTTGCCGCTACCATATTCACCTGTCAGGAGTGCGGCACTCTTTTTCTCTCGTACCACGTAGAGTAAACGAGAAAGAGCCTCTTGATGCTGCAGAGAGAAATAAACGTATCGTGGATCAGGAGTATTCTCAAATGGTTTTTCCTTTAATCCCCAATATGACTCATACATATTACTCTCATCACCTGCCTATTTATTGTTTTGACGGACGTATCGTCTTCTTGCTTATGCTCGAAAACGAGTAATCATTAGTTGTCTTATCATCGACATGCTGGCTTAAAATACCCTGCATCTTCGATAGCCCCAGATCCAATTCCCCTCTCCAGAAGGCAATGCCGTATTTCTCAGATGTCTGCATAGTTTCCCAGACAATCTTATCCTCCTTCTCAAGACTCAAGGTATAATTTGTAGCAGAAAAACCCAACTGTGAGAATTTTGCAGAGACAAACTGGTTGTTCTTAAAGGTTATAACGTCAACCTGTTTTATTTTTTTATTAGATAACAAAGTCAATTCTATCTCCCATTCAGTATTATTCAGCTGTTTACGTTTTTTTTCTATTAATGCCTGCTGGGCCCTAGTTGCCTTTGTCGTCTTTCTAATCCTCTTTGATTCCTGGTTCTGCCCAGTGGAAACCTTTTCCTTCTTAGCATATAACCCAAGACCTGGTATGCCAGCCAAACCATAAAACCTCGAGGCTAATAATTGGGGCGTCTTACTTGCAAAAAAACAAATAACCAAAATCGTAAAGATTACTGCCCTCATTTTACTTTTCCTCCTCTTTGTACTCTATAAAATATTATTCCATGGGCTTCTTACCTTCCCAAGTCTGCCAGGTTAAGATATACTTCTTTACCCAATCCACATCCTTATCGTTGCTCTTAGCTAACCTTAGATACTGACGAAAGTGCTCAATTGCCTTCGAACGATTAACTATGTATTCGGCATAAATATACCCCAGATTATAGTGGGCATACGGATCATCTGGATTAAGCTCAATTGACTTCTCAAACTCTGCAATAGCTCGTGAATATTGCTTATTCTTAGTATAAAAAAGTCCAAGGTTATAATGCATTAATGCCGTCTGTCTAATTAAAATTTTATTCTCGCGGGCAAGCTCTGCAAACCTCTTTGGCATATGGTTAATCTCTTTTTCTAAAGAGCGATTCTTCTTCAATGCCTGCTCATACTTTTTCTTGAAATTATTTAACTGACGTTTGTAAATTTCTGTTTGCGAGACAGCATCGAGCCTGGCTTCCTCTAAATCTCTCATCCTTTTCTCCAATAATCTATAATCCTTAAGCAGCTTGTTGTTCTCTTTTTTCAATTGCTCAATTTCTTTCCTTGTCTCTGGTAACATTCTATACTCAATTTTTAATTTTTCAAGTGAATCCTTAAGATTATCTCTCTCTTCAGCTAAAGCCATCTCCTGCTCAGTTAATTCTTTGAGTTTATCTTTTAATATCTGTATCTCTGATATCTTATCCTGTAATTCCTCAGTTAACTCTCTATTTTGAATCTGCAACCTTTCAATTTTCTTCTCTAGCCTTACATGAGTATCTTTATACTTAAGCAAAACCTTTGTTTGGGCAATAATATTATCGCGATCGGCCAGGAGTGCTTCATATTCCTTCTTAAGCTTCTCGTAATCACCGTCTTCTGAGTAGAGATTCAAACAGCAAATACCAAGAATAAAAATCAAGAATAACATTATAGTTTGTATAATTTTATTTTTCATCTCTTCCCTTCCTGAAAATGTTTTTATCTCCGGAGTGATAATACAAATCTACTATCTCCTTCTCCATGATTATATTATCACTACGGCGAAATTCATCTTAAGTTATTTTATTATATAAATAACTAAAAATTCTTTGCTGGCTTTAATTGCAATAATGGTTCTGGTTTATCCAACGATGGATATTTTTGATAATCCTTAAGTCTCAACTTAGGCATCTCTTCAGTAAAAACACGGTAATCTTGATATTCTTTATCCAGACGATGCCCAAAGTCCCGAGAGTAACCCGTGGTTAATTCATCT
>JAOZPD010000029.1:0-12208 GCA_029932935.1 Candidatus Omnitrophota bacterium
ATTAGGTATAAAGGCAATTCATAGTCAGCCACGCAAGGTCTGTGTAGATACTACTATTAGGGCTTTAAAGAACAACGAGATAGTTTGTATTCAATTAGATCAAAATTTTGGTACAGGCGGTGTATTTGTTAATTTCTTTAATCAGAAAGCCGCTACTGCTACAGGCCCGGTAGTATTTTCTTTACGTACGAAGGCAGCATTGATACCGTGTTTTATTGTAAGACAGGAAGATAATACCCATAGAATTATTTTTGAGCAGGAGTTTGATTTGCAAGAAGAGGGTAGCTTTGATGAAACTGTTACAGTCAATATCCAGCGCCTTACAGCGATTATTGAGTCTTATATTAGGCGTTATCCTGCTCAGTGGGGATGGATTCATCGTAGATGGAAGACAAGGCCTCATGATGATTCTTCGTAGTCAGGTAATAAAGAATATATCAATATACATTTGTTAGATAACTTGGAAGATAAGGGAGGTGAGAGATGGCGGAAGAAGTGAAACAAGAAGAAAAAAAGGAAAAGGTAGATGTAAAAAAGGTTATCTCCACGATTTTTAAAGTTATTTTAGGTTTGGTATTTCTTGCTTTGGGTGTTTGGGCAATAAAAGCTTGGTGGAGAGACCTTTTATTGGTAGTTCGCGGATGTATTGGATTATTCTTAGTTTTAGCAGCAGTTATCACATTTGCTATTGCTAAGGAGTAAAAATCTATCCCCCCATCATTTTTCTAAGATTGAGAAAGTGATGGGGGTTTTTATTCTTTAATGTCCCTTAAGACAATCACCCTGTTAATATTCTTTATCTGTTACGGGCTAATCCTGAGCAGGAAGGTAAAGCCTCTGTGGGTTTGCCTTTTTGGTGTTTTAGCCTTATTTATTTCCAGAATTATTACGTTAAATCAGGCAGTGGCTTCTATTAATTACAATGTTCTCGGAATATTTATAGGGACAGCAATTCTTTCAAGTCTATTTATCTACTCAGGCGTCCCTTCATATCTGGCAGCACAACTGGTTAATAGAACACATCGTATTTGGACAGCATTTCTATTGGTTTGTATCCTTTCTTCATTTATATCTAGTTTTACTGACAATGTAGCTACCGTTTTAATTATTGCTCCTCTTGCTTTAGAGATTGCTTCTGCATTTAGAATAAATCCCGTTGTTCTTCTCATCGGGATTTCACTTTCAGCAAATTTGCAGGGTTGCGCTACAATGATTGGCGACTCGCCGAGTATAATATTAGCCATGGAAGCGGGAATGAATTTTAATGATTTTTTCTGGATGCCAGCAGCAAAATCTGGAGGAGAGGTAGGTAGGCTTGGGATATTCTTTGCTGTCCAGTTGGGGGCAGTGTTTTCTTTTTATATTCTCTGGCGGACATTCAAAAGATATCGAGGAAAGACCAAAATAATCAATCTAATCAGACCAAAAACCTGGGTACCTACCTGGATTATGTTACTTATGGTAATAAGCTTGATTGTCTCATCTTTATTGTCTTATAGACCACAATACATAATAGCAGGGATTTGTCTATTCTGGGCTGGGGTCGGTATTATCTGGTATATTTTTATGGATAAAGGATCGATTTCGCTATTAATTAAAAATTTAGATTGGCAGAGCTTCTTTTTTCTGGTTGGGATATTTATTCTTGTGGGAAGTCTAACCTATTGTGGTATAATTGAAGATGTTGCTAGATACATATCATCTATAAGTGGACAGAATGTTTTGTTTGCTTATAGCTTGATTGTTATTATCTCAGTATTAGTCTCGGCATTTGTGGATAATATACCCTATACGCTGGCAATGATACCGGCTGTCAAAATGGTTGCTTTAAATCTAGGCATTTCCATATATCCATTCTTATTCGCCCTTTTAATTGGGACCTGTTTAGGTGGAAACATCACTCCTATCGGTGCAGCTTGCAATGTAGTTACAGTTGGATTATTGAGAAGAAAAGGTTATCACGTTAAATTGAGTGAATTTCTTCGCATTGGATTACCCTTTACTATATCAGCAGTTTTTTTTGCTGTTTTATTTATCTGGTTAATCTGGATGTGATATGTTTAATTATATAAAAAAGAACTTTATTGCAGGTATTCTTGTTATTTTACCACTTTTACTTACAGTGTATGTCTTAGTTGTATTCTTTCAATTTGCCGATAGTATATTAGGTAAATTTATTAATACCTATTTAAGAGATACTCTTGGTTTTTATATTCCTGGTCTAGGATTAATTTTATTTTTGATCATTATATTCTTTGTTGGTTTTTTAACTACTCACTTTTTGGGAAAGCGGGTATATCTTATATTTGAGAGAGTACTGCAGCGCCTCCCTTTTATTCGACACATTTATCCTTCTGTTAAACAGATTATTGAATTCTTATTTGCCTCTCAATATAGAAGGTTTAAAAGGGTGGTGTTGGTGGAATATCCTCGGATTGGTATCTGGTCGATAGGTTTTGTTACTAATGAAGGATTCAAGGAGGCACGAGAGAAAACAAAACAGGATTTATTGAGCGTCTTTATCCCTTCCAGTCCCGGTCCACTTACCGGCTTCTTTGTTCTTATCCCTCACCAAGAAGTAATATTTTTAGACATTCCCATTGAGAGCGCAGTAAAATTGGTAGTCTCAGGTGGGCTTCTTAATCCAGTTTTATCTCCTAAAAAGGGTTGAACTTTTTCATAATAAAGTTATAATAAAATAGTAATAATTATGCAGAAGATTCATCTTCTCTTCGTGATTACCAAATTGGAATTAGGCGGTGCACAGAAGCAGCTTCTAAATTTACTAACCCATTTAGATAGACAAAGATACATCCTTTCTCTAATTACTGCCAGGGAAGGATTATTAGTTAGAGAGGTTCAGTCTATAGAGAATTTAAGGTTAATAAAATCAAATACTTTAGAGCGTCCAATAAACCCGATTAAGGATTTACTGGCTTTATGGCAAATTTTTAATTTCATAAAGCAAAATGAGGTAGATATTGTTCACACCCATAGTTCTAAAGCAGGTATACTTGGGCGTTGGGCAGGTGTTTTGGCAGGTGTGAAGATTATCCTTCATACTGTGCATGGTTGGAGTTTTCATAAATATCAGAATTTGTTATTCCGCAAGTTTATCATCTGGTTAGAGAGATTCACTGCATTATTTACAACACAGCTAATAGTTGTTTCAAATCATGACTTAGAAAAGGGGCTAAGGAATCGTATTGGCAGAAGAGATAAATATAAACTTATACGTTATGGGATAAATTATAAGGATTTTACTAAGAAACAGGAAGGGCTAAGGGAGGAATTAGGACTGGGCTCTTCTGATTTATTAATAGGAATGGTTGCTTGTTTTAAGCCACAGAAATCTCCACAAGATTTTATAAAACTCGCCTTTTTTATAATTAAATCATCATCTCTAATTAATGTTAGAAGTTCTCGTGATAAGAACTTGTCTTCTAGTCTTAAGAAGGTCAGATTTATCCTAATCGGCGATGGTATATTACGTAAAAAGATAGAGCGAATGATTGTAAAATTGGGTCTCACACAGGAAATAATTCTAATGGGTTGGAGGAGGGATATACCTAGAATATTATCGGCAATAGACATATTTGTGCTGACTTCATTATGGGAAGGATTACCCATTTCTGTATTAGAGGCAATGTGTGCGTCTTTACCAATCGTTGTCTCTAATACGGGAGGGGTATCTGAGCTTATATTAGATGGTAAGAATGGATTCTTAGTTCCTCCGCGTGATATTAGAAAGATGGCAGAAAAGATAAATAATTTATTAGAAGATGAAGATTTGAGGAGAATGATTGGGAGCAATTCAAGAGCTGCTTTAGATTATAACTTTTCTCTCGATACTATGATAAGAAATACGGATAATTTATACAAGGATTTAGTAAAAAAGAAGATATAATGTAGAGTAATGAGATTCATCTACCCGATTGTATTTTTTGCGGCATTATTATCAGGTCTATTTTTCATATCTATATTAAAAAAAATTAGCTTAAAGTATAATATATTAGTTTCTTCTAAAGGAACTTCGCTGATAGGTGGGATAGGAATGGGTCTATCTTTTATTCTTATTTCCTTATTAGGTTTTTTTCTATATTGGGCTTCTTCGAGAGAGGCAGTAATAATTATTGTTGCTTCGTCCATAATGTTGTTGTTTGGGATTATTGATGATTTAAGAGAGCTATCAGTGGGGGCTAAGTTTCTTATTCAGATTATAGCGACATCTCTATTAGTATCCTTTGGCATCAAGACCCAGATTGTTTATATTGGTAATTTACTTAATTTGATTATAACTATTGTTTGGATTTTAGCTATTACTAATGCATTTAATCACCTGGATGTTATTGATGGGTTGTCGGCTGGTTGTGCGACAGCTGCAAGTTTAGCCTTTTTTGTAATCGCTCTTTTAAATGGAGATGTTAATATAGCTGGTTTGGCTTTAGTTTTAAGCGGTGCTATCCTGAGTTGCTTCATTTATAATTTTCCTCCAGCCAAAATCTATATGGGTAATTCTGGTAGTCATTTTTTAGGATTTATCTTGGCGGCAATTGCTC
Source organism: Candidatus Omnitrophota bacterium (assembly GCA_029932935.1). Taxonomy (GTDB): domain Bacteria; phylum Omnitrophota; class Gorgyraeia; order Gygaellales; family JAHJCI01; genus JAOZPD01. The sequence continues at coordinate 4,560 of JAOZPD010000029.1, forward strand.
TATGGGTGAGCTATGCGCCGTTAGAGAGGAAGATTGCCTTATTGAGCCCTTTGTTTATTTTGGGCTTTCCCATATTTGATACCGTATTTCTTATTCTTATGCGATTAAAAAAAGCTAGATCGATCTTTAAGAAAAGTAGAGACCACCTGGCTTTAAGATTTCTACATTTAGGGTATTCTAAAAATAAAACTTTATTATATATGCTTAGTTTAAGTATATTTTTTGCATTCTCTGGTATATTGCTTAGTCAGGTTCCTTATGTTTTAGGCATAATTATCACTATGGTAGTAATGATGGTTAGTTTAATATTGGCTAAGAAGATGAGCACTGTTTCTATCGATGAGTAACAGAAGGATTGTAATTGTAGGGGCAGGATTAGCTGGGTTAAGTACTGCCTGGCATTTACAGAGCTGGGGGGTGGATTGTCAAGTATTTGAGAAGGAGCTGGAACCAGGTGGTCTGTGTCGCTCTAAGATAATCAATGGATTTACTTTTGACTGCGATGGTCATTTGTTATATTTTAGGCACAATTATACCTCCCGATTGGTTAAAGATTGGTTTGGTAGTGAGATTGTACGTCATAAAAGGTCTGCGTGGATTTATTCCTTTGGTAGGTTTAGTCGTTATCCTTTTCAGGCCAATCTTTATGGTTTGCCACAGTTGATTGCTAGAGAGTGCCTTTTAGAATTTATTAAAATTCATCGTAATGGCATTGGTAATAGGAAAGATCTATCTTTTTTAGAATGGATAAATAAAACTTTTGGAAAGGGTATAGCCTACCATTTTATGGTTCCTTATAATACCAAATTCTGGACTGTTCCTTTGGATAATTTGACTTGCGAGTGGATTGATGGATTTATTCCTATTCCTACTCTAGGGCAGATTATAGATGGAACTATTAAAGAGAGCAAGAGAAATTTAGGATATAATGCCTTCTTTTGGTATCCAAAAAGGGCGGGCATAAGAGAGATCCCCTTGGCATTCTCGAGAAGGATTAAGAATATACATTTGGGCTGTAAGGTAGATGAGATTAATCTAGAGAGAAAAGAGATAAGGTTAAACGGAAGACAGAAGGAGAAATTTGACGTTCTGATCTTTACCGCTCCCTTACCAGAAATACCAAATCTTATCTCCGGAATGCCTAACTATATCCTTACTTATTTTAAAAATTTAAAGTGGAATTCTATTTTTAATCTGAATCTCGGTGTAGAGGATAAATTCAATTTTTCTAAACATTGGATATATTTTCCCGAGAAGGAATTTAGCTTCTTCCGTATAGGTTTTCCCTCGAATATTTCCCCTCATCTTGCTCCTCCTGGAAAGGGCTCTATTTACGTCGAGGTTGCTTATTCGACAGAAAAACCAATTGATAAAGATAAAATTATTTCACGTATTAAGAAAGAGTTGAAAAAAACAGGAATAATTATGCAGCTCGATGCAATCTGCCTTGAGGATATCAACGATATAAAATATGCCTATCCTATATATGATAAAAATTATAGACACTCAAGAGGGAAGATTATAGAGTTCCTTATACAGAACGATGTCGTACCTTGTGGTCGGTATGGTTCTTGGAGATATATGTCAATGGAAGATGTCATCTTAGATGGGAGAGATACGGCCAGAAGAGTTATTAATAGGTTATGATATGATTAATCATATCAAAATTTTGGGTAGATATCGCCATTTAATCTGGGATCTAGCAATAAAAGATATTAAGGTTAGATATCGTACGCCAGTGTTGGGTTTTTTATGGGCAATCTTTATTCCCTTAATTATGGTGTTTATATTTAAGTTTGTTTTTTCCACGATACTTCGGTCAAGAGTAGAAAATTATCCCTTTTTTATTTATTTAATGACAGCTATTTTCCCCTGGACATATTTTTCCACTTCCGTTAGTACCGCTACAGAAAGCATATCTAATAATCGTGATTTGATAAAGAAGACTTATTTCCCCCGTCAGATAATACCGGTTTCTATTGTTTTGGCGAATCTGATCAATTTCATTCCTGCCCTTGTTGTTATGCTTATGATTTTGATACTTTTTAGGATGCAGTTTAGTGTTCTGATTATTCTGTTGCCAGTAGCCCTTCTAATCCAAACAATTTTTACCATAGGTGTCGCGCTTATTGTTTCTAGCCTTCAAATTGTCCTCAGGGATGTGAAGTATATAGTTCAATTATTACTTATGGCTTGGCTTTATTTTAGTCCCGGTTTCTACTCTTTAACTATGGTGGCTAATTTTTCTGAACGATTTCTTAAAATTTATAGCCTTAATCCTTTTGTAGGGTTGTTTAGTCTCTATAGAATAGCTCTTCTTAAGGATTATATTGAAACCATACCTCCCGCTATAAATATTTTTACTTTATCAATCTCTGCGGTTGTGATCTCTATTGGAGTTTTTCTGTTGGGTTTTTTGATTTTTAAGAGATTTGAATCACGATTCTATGATTTAATTTAAGTAAGATTAGGATGAGGGTAATTAAATTAGAGAATGTTGGAAAAAAATTCATTCTTACTCACCAGAATGATAAGATAAATAGGTCATTTTTTTCTTCCCTCTCTGGCCAAAGAACAACTACCGAATTCTGGGCTCTAAAGAATATTAATCTGGAGGTCGAGAAGGGAAAGGTAGTAGGTCTAATTGGCAGGAATGGAGCAGGCAAGTCTACCTTACTTAATATTATTGCTGGGATATCATCTCCTACAATAGGCAAGATTGAGATTAACGGACGAGTTTCTTGCCTGCTTACTCTTGGCGCAGGATTTCAAAATGAGCTCACGGGGAGAGAGAATATATATCTTAATAGCTCTATTCTCGGAATGAGCCGTAACGAGATTAATAAGAAATATCGTAGTATTGTTGAGTTTTCTGAGTTGGATGGCTTTCTAGACTCTCCTTTACAAACCTATTCTCAAGGTATGCGTTTGCGCCTCGGTTTCAGCGTGGCTATTCATATGGATTTTGATATTCTGTTGATTGATGAGATTCTTTCTGTGGGCGACGTTTGGTTTCAGAAAAAATGTTTTGATAAAATAGATGAGTTTAGAAAGCAAGGTAAGACTATGGTAATTACCACACAGGCATTAGGTATTGTTGAGAGAATTTGCGAAGAGGTATTTTTATTAGAGAACGGAGAGATTGCTCAACATGGATATCCGCAGAAAGTCACTGCTCGTTATTTAGAGTTACTGAATGAAAAAAGGCTTCCTGAGACATTTCTTTTAAGATACGGTAAATTAAGATGGTGGGCAGATAAGAGATTTTGGGAAAAAAAAGAAGGTAGTAGAGAGGTTAGAATTGTTGAAGCCAGTACATATAATTCGTCAGGAAAACAAACGAATCAGTTTAAGCCGGGAGAGAGTATCATATTTAAGGCGTATTTTATAGTTGATCAGGAGGTAATCGATCCACATTTCGGGGTAGCCATATTTCGCGAAGACGGTGTTTATTGCTATGGGCCTAATACCTCTTTTGACGGTTATCGGATAGAGAGGCTTAATAAAGGAGAGGGTTTCTTCAGTATTCACTACAAGTCTCTAATTCTAAGACCCGGTAAGTATCGTTTTTCTGCAGCTATCTGGGATAAAGATGAAGTTTGGGCATACGATTATCATGTCGGCTATTATAAATTCGAAATAATAGGCGATAACAAAAATGGCCAATTGATAAACCTGAAATACAGGTGGCAACCGGATTCCTGGTGGCGCAAATTTACTATTTCTAATTCAGAGAATATAGACTCACTCCTTGATATAAATCTTCAGGAACAGGATGATATTGTCCATCCTGATATAGAAATTGATACGGTTGAGCTTTTAGGCTCAGATGATGAACCAAGATATACCTTTCATACTGGAGAAGATCTTAAGATAAAATTACATCTTAAGGTTCATGGAGATTATCAAGAGCTTTATCTTTGGTTAGGATTATTTCGTGGGGATGGCATCTATTGTCATGGAGCTATAAGAAGAATAAAAGAAGATGTAGTGTCTCTTACATATCATAGTCTTCCTTTACTTACGGGGGATTATTATTTATCTGCAGGTATATGGAAGAGAAATAATAGAACACATTTGTTGCTTAAACATAAGATATCTGCTTTTAAGATATCGTTTTTTGGTAAAGACCATGGAACCGTATTTTTGGAACATAATTGGGAGTGGAAGTTGCCATGATTAGACTGCCACCTGACTTTAGACAAAATATTAGTCCATACAGGGTGTTCTTTACGTGGGATATTACTTATAAATGCAATTATAAGTGTTCATATTGTATTTACACAAGAGGTGATAATTCAAAAGAATTAATAAAAGATAAACCTATTAGTGTAGATGTATGGTTGAGGATATGGCGTAATGTCTACAATAGATATGGTAGCTGTGAGATACATTTTGCTGGTGGCGAACCTTTTGTATATCCAGGATTTATGGATTTAATTGATAATTTATCTGATATACACACACTGGAATTCTCCACCAATCTATTCTGGGATCCAGCTGATTTTATAAGAAGAATAGACCCCGGTAGAGCACGGATAGGTGTTAGTTTTCATCCAGAATTTTCTGATTTGGATATATTTTTATCAAAGGCATTAAAATTAAAAGAGGCAGGTTTTGAGATATGGGTTAATTACGTTGCCTATCCTCCTCAGATGTATGAGATGGAAAATATTAAAAATAAATTTTTCGACCAATATGGAATAACAATAAATATCCTGCCTTATAAGGGCAGATATGAAGATAAGGAGTATCCAGAGGGATATACACAGCAAGAGATTGATTATTTAAAGAGTTTTGGTACAAATGTTGTAACACCTAAGATTCTGGAATCTACCTCTGAGACAAAGCAAATAGAACAGCAGAATGGTAGGTTTTGTCGTATGGGTCAGATGTATGCTAAGATTCGTCCTGATGGGGAGGTATTCGTTTGTTGCGCGTCTAATGCTCTTAGGTTGGGAAATATTATTAAGGGTACATTTGCGTTACGAGAGAAGCCGTTTTTGTGTAAAAAGAATAATTGTCCGTGCTGGAAGTCTATGCTTGTAGGTAGGGAAGAGTATTGGGAAAATCATTGGATTGTGCCGTCAGATGCAAGAAGGTTAACTCTTAATCGTGAATGGGATAAGAAATACAATAGTAAAGAAGCAGAGATAACTAGCGTTAGGATATTTAATAGATTGGATGAACAAACGGATAGCTTCCAATGCGGTGAGGATATAAAGGTTTTAGTTAAATTTAAAACTAACAAGACAATCATACAACCTCATTTTGGTGTAGCCATTTTTCGTGAGGATGGTGTCTATTGTTACGGTTGTAACACCTTGTCAGATGGATATATTATTGAGCGGCTTAATAGTGGTATTGGGTATTTCGCTATTGAATTCAAGAATCCGAGTCTTGCCCCTGGACATTATCGTTTCTCAATAGCTATATGGGACAGATATGAGCTGCACGCTTATAGCTATCATGTAGGTCTTTATAAATTCCAAATAGAAGGTATCAATACTTACGAACAGCTATTGTTACTATGTCATTTCTGGAGGAATGGTAGTAAGAAAAGGGATTCTTTGTTTATTAAACCGATTAATGACAAATATGTGAATTTGGGTATTCTCAGGAATATGTCTATGAATAGCTTTCTTTATTCTTCAATGGATAATACGATTTCTGCTGAGCTTATAGATTCACGAGGAGCTAAGAAGGATTGTCTTAACTCTAACGAAAATTTAGAGATAAAATTGAGGTTTAACCCCTCCGATATCTCCATAAAAAATCATATTTTGTGGATTGGTATTTATAAATCAGATAGTATTTACTGTCATGGAACGATTAAAGAATTAGGGATTGATGAAAGAGAATGTTCCTTAGTCTATCCGAATTTGCCATTACTTAAGGGGAATTATTATGTCGATATCGGTATATGGGAGAAAAAACATAGACAGGTATTGTTTTATAAACATAAGATTTGTACTTTTAAAGTCTCTTCTTTGACTAAGGAACACGAGCATGGAATAGTGCATTTAGCACATTCTTGGAATTGGAAGTTACCTGCTGGGAATAGTATTAATTGAAGGGAGGCAGAATGAGGAAGAATAACTACCCCAAGGTTAGTGTTATTACAGTAAATTTTAATGGAAAGAGATTTCTTAAGGAGTTTTTTGATTCCGTATTTCGCCTGAGGTATCCAAAGGATAAATTAGAGGTTATCCTTGTAGATAATGCCTCAACGGATAATTCGATAAGATATGTCAGGAAGAATTACCCTAAGGTTAAAATTATATCAAATAGTGTCAATAATTACTGTAAGGCAGTCAATAGAGGTGTAAGGTCTTCGAATGGTGAGTATGTGGCTTTGCTAAATAACGATACAAAACTAAATAAGAATTGGTTGGTTGAATTAATAAGAGTTATTACTAAGAATAAAAAGATTGCAGCGGTGGGTAGTAAAGTTTTGAATATGGCCGGCAGAATTCAGAATGCAACTCATTATGAATTGCCGAATTTTTACTGGGGAGAGCGCGGTGCTGGTCAGGAGGAGAGGAGATATAGCTCGACAGAGGAGGTGTCCAGTTTATGTGGTGCAGCGGTATTATATAGAAAAGAGGCTATATTTGAGGTCGGATTATTTGATGAGGATTTTATAATTTACGGTGAGGATGTAGATATCTCTTTTAGATTGAAGCAGAGAGGTTATAAATTGATATTTGTGCCAAGTAGCATTGTATATCATAAATTCCATGGTACAGCCAGTGAGGGTTTTGCTCGTTATTATATAGAAAGAAATCGCCTATTATTTTTAGCAAAACATTACCCACATAAATTGAGTAGTTCTCTAATTGGTAGCGGATACTTTACGGCTAAACACTCCACTGATTCACTTGGTAAGATTTATTCCGTATTTCCTGCAGTAATTATGAAGTTAATTAAAGCGCATCCTCTAGAGATATCAAATGAGGTTATTTCTGAGTTGTTTGTAGAGATAAATAAAATTGTTAACTATGAGAATGACCTATTGGCCAAAGAGATTAATAAGATTACTGAGGATAGAAATAATACATACCAGCATTTAGAGAATGTCCTTAAAGAGTTACAGCAGAAAATCGAAGAGGTTAATAAGAAAGAGAAGGAATCTACTCTTCTTAGGCAGGAATTAGATATTCGTGCTACTCAATTAAAAAGTAGAGCTGATGAGGTATTTAAGACTATTTCAGATAAAGAGAAAGAGATAACTGATCTTAGGCAGGAGTTAAATTCTCTCTCTGGAGAGTTAAGATTACGGACAGAAGAAATTTCTCAAAAACTTAAGATTATCTCCGATAAAGAGAAGGAGATCTGTTATTTACAAGAAGAATTGCAAAAAGTGAAAGACCAAATTAAAACTCATACAGAGGAGGTATTGTTTAGTAAAGGCCAATTGATTGAGAAAGATGTACAGATTTCAAATCTTAAAACAGAGATGGATAAACTCTCCAATCAACTTCGTTCTCATAGAGATGAAGTAATCAATAAAGGACATCAAATTAGTGATTTAAATAATAGAATTACTCAACTTAATATTGAGATTCAACAACATTTAAACAACCTGCATAATAAGGAGAATATTCTCAGAGAAAGAGAAAAAGAACTCACCTCCTTTAAAGAGGAAA
>JAOZPD010000029.1:12308-14049 GCA_029932935.1 Candidatus Omnitrophota bacterium
TCGGTAATCTCTCCCAGCAACTTCGCCAGAGGATGGATGAGGTTATCCTGAAGGAGGGGCAGATTATTGAAAAGGATACCCAGATAGAAGGTTTTAAGTCTGAATTGAATAATCTCTCCCAGCAACTTCGCCAGAGGATGGATGAGCTTCTCCTGAAAGACAGTGAGTTGATAGATAGAGATAATAGAATCGGTCAACTTAATGGACAGATTACTCATTTTAAAGAGGAAATCGGTAATCTCTCCCAGCAACTTCGCCAGAGGATGGATGAGGTTATCCTGAAGGAGGGGCAGATTATTGAAAAGGATACCCAGATAGAAGGTTTTAAGTCTGAATTGAATAATCTCTCCCAGCAACTTCGCCAGAGGATGGATGAGCTTCTCCTGAAAGACAGTGAGTTGATAGATAGAGATACACAAATACTGAATCTTAGATCTGAACTGAAGAACTTAGCAAACCAATTGAGTCAGAGAATGGAAGAGATTTTGTCCAGAGAAGATGAGATCATGCGTCTGAAGAGCGAGCTTAGGGGAATTTATGAATCTGAGGGATTCCGCTTTGTTTTACGTCCTTTGTGGACAATACTTTTGTATACGCGTAGATATTTAAAGCTGGCTAGAGTAAAGATAATTCAAGGGTTTTGGTTGCTAGTTGTATTTATGTTATCGCCTATCTTCTTATTTCTGTGCCTATCGTTTCTATTTGAATATATTAGCTGGATAGTATTGAGACCATTCCTAAAGAGAATGGTTTCTAAGAGAAAGATTAGTCCGCTGAAGGATGCAAAGGTAAGTCTAGTTATGCCTAACTATAACGGGATAGATTGTCTTAAGGAATGTTTACCTTCCATCTTTTCTATAGATCTCTTCGCAGATAATAGTCAAAATGAGGTTTTAGTAGTAGATGATGGCAGTAAGGATGGAAGTGTAGATTTTATTAAGAGGAATTTTCCTCAGGTAAGGATTATTCGGAATAGAAGAAATAGGGGATTCGGCTTTACCTGCAATCGCGGGATTAAATCTGCCAAGAATGAGATTATTATTCTGATAAATAATGATATCATTCTAACCAAGGGATTCCTTAAGCCATTAATCACTCATCTTCAAAGAGAGGATATCTTTGCCACGACTCCTAAACTCTATGGTTGGGATAAAAAGACATTTGTTTGGGGTATGCATATGGGAAGATTTGAAGAGGGATATATAAGACTATGGAATGAGGCAGAGACCGGACACGGAGATAAGATTAGACAGACATCACCTTCTATATTCGCTATAGGTGGGGCAATGATATTTAGAAAGAGTGATTTTTTGTGGTTGGGAGGATTTGATAGTATTTATCGGCCTAATTGTTGGGAGGATATAGATATTTCTTACAGAGCTTGGAAAAGGGGTTTGAGTATTTTATATGAGCCGAAAAGCCTTATGTATCACAAAGGTAGAGCCACACTTACTTATGAGCGCCCCAAAGAAATTAAGAATGAGCTTCTGTTTACCTGGCGGAATATAACAGATAGTGAGATTATAAAAAATCATCTGAACCTACTTCCTTGGAATTTATATCGTAATAGAATTAATTTTTTAAAGGGATTCCTCTGGGCATTGAATTACTTACCTCAGGCCCTTCTTCATCGTTTTCTTGATCGGAGATATATTATAGTACAGGATAGAAAGATATTCGATAAGTGTATGCTTTATTATCGAAATTTTATGCGCCGAGGATTCAAACATGTAGAAAATAA
>JAOZPD010000030.1 GCA_029932935.1 Candidatus Omnitrophota bacterium
ACTTATGCAACAGTGACTTTTGATAATGCTTTTGTAGTGAGGAATATAAAAGTAATTCAGGGTGCAAGTGGTGTTTTTATTGCTATGCCTTCACGTAAAATAAAGCAACCTTGCCCAAAATGCGGTTTCAGAAATGAAATGCGTTCTAAATTCTGTAATCAGTGTGGTGGACAACTTCCTCTGGCTCCTCGACCTTTAAATGTAGAGCAACCCCAAAACAGCTCAGCTGAGCACAAGGATATCGCTCATCCAATAACCCAATCCTTTAGAGAGTATTTACAAAAGAGAGTCTTAGAGGCATACGAGAAGGAAAAGACCGCTACTGGTGGCCAGGTCTAGGTTTTGTATTTTTTGGGACGTCGTCCAATTGGTAGGACACGAGAATTTGGGTCTCGCTATTCTGGTTCGAGTCCAGACGTCCCAGTAGAATAGAATTACAAATAGAGGATTTCGATTTGTTTACGTAGAGTAATTTGGCTATCTATTTAGAAAACTGAAAGATAGAGAAGATGGATAGGGATCTCGCTATTATAATTCTAGCTGCGGGTAAGGGCAAACGGATGAAATCATCACTTCCTAAGGTATTACATCCAATTGCGGGCAGGCCGATGCTAGGTTATGTTCTAGATCTAGTCAGAGAGTTACGGCCCAGATTTGGAATTTGTGTTTTAGGGTATAGGTCTGAGATGGTAAGGGAGTATATCAGAAAAGAGCAAGCCAATGTAAGAGTAGTTATCCAAAAGAGACTTTTAGGTAGTGCTGATGCGGTAAAGCAGGCCAGGGCTCTATTGAAGAATTTTAAAGGAACGGTCTTGGTGCTGTATGGTGATGCGCCCCTTCTTAATATTCAGACTGTTAGGAGATTAATCAGGCATCATAAACGCAGTGATGCCTCAGCTACACTTCTGGTATCTGTTGTTAATAAACCAGAAGGTTATGGGCGGATTCTACGAGATAGTTCTTATAATATTGTGCGTATCGTGGAGGATGATCAAGCTAATGATTACGAGAGAGAGATTAAAGAGATAAACACAGGGGTTTCTTGCTATAAAAAAGAAAATCTTTTTCTTGCGCTTAATAGAGTAAGACTTAACCCCAAGAAAAAAGAATACTACCTTACCGATGTGATTCATATATTATATAAACAGAATCATCTCATTGAATCCATAAGACTGGAGGATTCCCAAGAGGCATTGGGCATTAATACACAGATAGATTTATTTAATTCAGAAAGAATTATGCAAAAAAGACTGCTTACTGCTCTTATGGAGCGAGGAGTAAGAATTGTGGATGTTGAATCTATCCGTGTTTGTTGGGATACACAGATTCAGGCAGGCAGCGTCGTTTTTCCCTTTACAGTTATTGAAAGTAATGTTAAAATTGGTAAAGATTGCCGTATAGGGCCTTTTTGTCATTTAAGGGAAGGCGCAGTTATTAATGACCGTAGCGTAGTTGGTAATTTTGCTGAGGTATGTCGTTCTAAAATAGGTAGCGATACTAAGGTTAAACATTTCTGTTATCTGGGAGATAGCCGCATAGGAAAAGGGGTAAATATTGGAGCGGGTACAGTAACGGCTAATTTTGATGGGAAGAAAAAGGCAATTACGGTGATCAAGGATAAAGCTTTTATTGGTTCGGATACTGTTTTGGTGGCTCCGGTAAGGGTGGGTAGCCAGTCTAAAACAGGAGCGGGTAGTGTCGTAACTAAAAACAAGAATGTTCCTGCAAAGGCAACAGTAGCTGGGGTGCCAGCAAGGCCTTTTAGGAATAGGAATAGGTAAATTAAATACCCTATATAATATAATAATTATAATTAATCCAGACTCATGGACAAGTTAGCAATATTTACGGGTAATGCTCATCCGAGATTGGCAGAGGGTATCTGTAAATACCTGGGGGTTTCCCTGGGGAATGCATTGGTAACCAGATTTAGCGAGGGAGAGGTGCGTGTAAAGATTAACGAAAATGTGCGCGGTAAAGATGTTTTTTTGGTTCAACCTACATGTTCTCCTCCCAATGAGAATCTTATGGAGCTTTTGGTGATGCTCGATGCGCTACGGCGTGCTTCTGCATATAGGATTACCGCGGTCATGCCTTATTTTGGTTATGCTCGTCAAGACAGAAAGGATCAGCCAAGGGTTCCCATCACAGCGAAATTGGTAGCCAATCTTATTACTACGGCGGGAGTCGACCGTGTCCTTACAATGGATTTACATGCTGGTCAGATTCAAGGATTTTTTGATATACCATTAGACCACCTTTTTGCGGTAGGCGTTTTTATCGAATATTTTTCTCAGTGTAATCTTAATAATATTGTGGTAGTTACGCCAGATGTGGGTGGGATTAAGATGGCCCGTGCGTATGCAAAGAGGCTAAACGCTGGATTGGCAATTATTGATAAACGCCGCGTTTCTCCAGAAAAATCAGAGGTTATTCATATTTTAGGAGAGGTTGAGGGTATGAATCCCATAATTGTGGATGACCTTATCGCTACAGGCAGCTCTTTGATTGAAGCAGTAGAGGCTTTAAAAAGGGCAGGCGCAGGAGAGATTAGAGCGGCTATTAGCCACGGTGTGCTTTCTGGCTCAGCAGTGGAGCTGGTTGATAAGTGTCGTAGTTTAACAGAATTAGTGATTACCGATAGCATACCATTACCCCAGGAGAAGGCTATTAAGAAAATTAAGGTTTTGTCTATTGCGGGATTGTTAGGAGAGGCGATAAGACGGATACATCGAGAGGAATCGGTTAGTTCTTTATTTGATTGAGGGCTATAGAAATGGAAGAGATAGTTTTAGAGGCACAGATTCGTTCGAAGCATGGTAAATCGGAGGCGAAGTCTTTGAGGCGTGAGGGATTTATTCCGGCGGTAGTTTATGCCTCTGGTAAGGAATCACAGAGTTTAAAGTTAAATCGTCGCGATTTCTTACACCTTATCCATCAGTATCACTTGGAGAGTTCGGTAATTAATTTAAAGATAAAGGGGCAAAGATCGCGCTCTGTATTGGTTAAGGATTTACAATACGATCCGGTTAAAGAAGAAGTGATTCATATTGATTTTCAAGAGATAAGCTTAACTTCTAAAATTAAAGTAAATGTAAGGGTTGTGGCTAAGGGGGAGCCCGTAGGAGTTAAGCAGGACGGCGGTACTTTAAATCATTTGCTTTGGGAGTTAGAAATAGAATGCCTGCCAACACAGATACCAGAAGAGATACCCGTAGACGTCTCTCAATTGAAGATAGGGGATGCGATTCATGTGCGAGATATACCTTTACCCTCGGAGGTTAAGGCAGTAAATGATCCAGATTCACTGGTTTTTTCCGTAGAGCCTCCTATCAAAGAGGAAGAGTTGGCGGCTGTTTCCGGCGAGGGAGAGGAGCCTGCCGAACCAGAGGTAATAAAGGAAAAGAAAGAAACACCTGAAGCAGGTGAAGAGAAGGCAGAGAAGAAGGAGGCAGAGGAAAAATAAAGAATAGTTCTCCAAAATGAAAAGGACGGAGAGCAGATTGGAGGTTCGGCAGAATAAAGATAGCGTGAAACTAATTGTCGGATTAGGTAATCCCGGCAGAGCTTATAAGTATAGCCGGCATAATATGGGATTCCTTGCGATAGATAGACTTACTAAGAGGTGGGATATTAAAATAAGGAGAGACGTAACGACCTCCGCGTATTTAGGAGAGGGGAGGCTGATAGATATAGGCTTGGTAGTTTTGGCAAAGCCGATATGTTTTATGAATCTTTCAGGGAATTCCATTAGTCTTTTATTGAAAAAATATAGTTTGAATATAGAAAGGGATATGTTGGTAATCTGCGATGATTTAGATTTAGAGTGGGGACAGATTCGTCTTAAACCCAGCGGTGGTTCCGCCGGACATAAAGGGATAAAATCAATAATTGATATCTTGAAGAGGTCTGATTTTGCTCGTCTGCGCATAGGTATAGGAAGGCCATCCACTTCTAAGAGATTGAGTTGTGCTCAAAGGAGAGAGATGGTTACCGATTATGTCTTGAGCGTTATGACAAGGCAGGAGAGGAGTCGATTGCAGGAGTGTTTAGATTCGGTAGTAGATTGTTGTCAGGCCTGGGCTGTTTCGGGTATTAATAAAGCAATGAGTAAATTTAATTGAGGGAGAGAAATGAGTACCTATGAAGCTATGTTTTTAATTGATGCCAGATTGGATGAGAAGGCAGTTAATGCCGTGTTCGACCAAATTAAAGAGGCAATTACTAAAAATGACGGTAGTGTTATCTCTTCACGTATATGGTCAGAAAAAAGAAGATTGTATTTTCCTATAAAGAAGCAGTATGAGGCGATGTATTATCTTGTAAATTTTGACCTTCAGCCAGATTCGATTGATAAGATAAGACAAGTTTACCGGTTAAATGAGAATATCTTGAGAGTATTGATTACCAAGCTAGATAGTCGTTAATTAATTGTTAGTATGGAAATAGTCAGCGAAGGCATTTGTAGGTAAATAAAGGAGTAAAGATGGCTAACTATAATAAGGTAATTCTTATGGGTAATTTAACCAGAGATCCAGAGCTTCGTTATACACCTGGTGGTACAGCAGTGGTAAATTTAAGACTCGCCATAAACCGGAGATTTCGCGATCGTAATGGAGAGCAGAGAGACGAGGTATGTTATGTTACTGTTGTAGTTTGGGATAAGCAAGCCGAGCTTTGCAATCAGTATTTACAGAAAGGAAAACCTGTTTTTGTAGAGGGTAGACTTCAATCGCGTAGTTTTGAGGATTCCTCTGGAAATAAACGCAATATCCTTGAAGTACGTGCAGAGCGTACACAGTTTCTAGGAACGCGGCCCGCAACTCCAGTTGAGACGAAGGATGTAGAAACAGGAGGCTCAGGAGTAGAAGAGGGTATCGAGCCTTCCAGTGAGGACGTATGGTTAGAGGGAGCTAAAGGAGAAGGTGATGGTATCGAAAATTAAGAAGCGGTCGAGGATTGCGAAACAGATATCAAGAAGGCGGTATTGCCGTTTGTGTAGAGAGAAGGTAGATAGCATAGATTATAAGGATATAAAGAGACTGGAGAAATTTATTACCGATCGAGGTAAGATTGTCTCCCGGCGCTCCTCAGGAAATTGTGCCCGTCATCAGAGAATGGTTGCTAGAGCGATTAAGCGAGCCAGATTTGTTGCGTTATTACCATACACTAGATAGTTAATAAGCCAGCATTAATATATTGGATGATATTTTTGCTTGGTCCTTCCGGCGGGCAGAGTTTGTATTCTAAATAGAACAATTCTTAAGGGATTATTGAAGATGGAAGTGATACTGACTCAAAATTTAGAAAAGCTAGGTAAGACAGGTGATGTAATAAGGGTAAAAGATGGTTTTGCTCGTAATTTTTTACTCCCCCGTGGTATGGCATTATTGGCTACCCCGGTTAATCTTAGGAAGGTTAAGTTAGAGAGTGAGAAGATTGCTCAGCTTCGTCAGCGTGAGAAGGAGAAGGCGCAGGCTTTGAGTGAGCGGCTAAATGGAATGTCTGTCACTATACCCGTTGCTATACATGATGGGGATAAATTGTATGGCAGTATCGGTGCTATTGATATTATTGATGCCTTGAAACAGGAAGGCTTCTCGGAGTTGACCAAAGATATGATAGTCTTAAGCGAGCCAATTAAATCCATTGGGGTGTTTGATGTTACCATAAGGTTGCATTCTGATATCTCAACCAAGATAAAAGTCTGGGTAGTTAAAAAATAAAGATGGCAGATATAACAAAAGAACTACTTCCCCCCCAAAATTTAGAGGCAGAGATGGCTGTTTTGGGTTCGATGATGCTGGATGAGAAGGCAATAGCCACAGTTGTAGAGCTGCTGGATCAGAATTCTTTTTATAAGGATAATCACCGTAAAACATTTGAGGCAATCTGTAATCTTTATAATAATAATAAGGCAGTTGATTTAGTAACTGTAAATGATGAATTGAAAAGAATGGGTGTTTCTGATTCTATAGGTGGGCTCAGTTTTCTAACTGAATTGGTTAATTCTGTTCCCTCAGCTGCTAATGTTGCTCATTATGCCCGTCTGGTTAGGGAGAAGAGCATTTTGCGTTCCTTGATTAACAATGCTGCCTATATTACCAATCTTGCTTATGAATATGAAGGCGATGTGGATGAAGCGCTGGATAGAGCGGAGACGCTAATTTTTAATATCCGCGACAGCAAACGCACAAGCGATATAGTCCCTCTAAAAGAAATCATTCAGACCAGTATTGAAAACATCGATCAGGTATACCAGAGAAAGACGCAGGTTAGTGGTATACCTACTGGCTTTGTAGATTTAGATATTAAAACAGCGGGATTACATCCCTCGGATTTAATTGTTGTTGCCGGCCGTCCTTCTATGGGTAAGAGTGCTTTTGCGGTAGGCTTAGCTGAGTATATCGGCGTGATGGAAAAGAAACCATTAGCCTTTTTTAGTCTGGAGATGTCAAAAGAGCAACTTGTTCAGAGGATGTTATGTGCTCATGCCCGAGTTGACGCCCATAAGGTCAGAACGGGATACCTATCTCCTTCTGACTGGCCCAAGCTTACTGCCGCGGCAGGGAAGTTCTCTGAGTCGTCAATATTAATTGATGATACACCGGCTATTTCAGTTATGGAATTACGGGCGAAAGCGCGCCGATTAAAGGCGCATCATGATATACAGCTCATTATTTTAGACTACTTACAATTAATGCGCGGTAAAGAGAAGGTAGAGAATCGTCAACAGGAGATTTCGGAAATCTCGCGTTCTCTCAAGGCGTTAGCGCGCGAGCTAAGTGTTCCCCTGGTGGCAATTAGTCAATTATCTCGTGCAGTAGAAACCCGTAGTGATCATAGGCCTCAACTATCTGATTTACGCGAATCAGGGGCTATCGAACAGGATGCGGATTTGGTTATTCTTCTCTTGCGCGAGGAATATTATAATCCTACGCCGGCTAACGAAGGTATTGCAGAGGTAATTATCGCCAAACAAAGAAATGGACCAGTGGGCAGTATTAAGTTAGCCTTCATTAAGGAATATGCTCGTTTTGAGAATCTTAGCCATCAGGAGATGTGATAATGATAAATGTACATAGGATAATAATAGTGCCAGTTTTAATTATGGTGAGTATGTTTTTTTGTCTTACCTTGCTCTCTCAGGCTCAGGAGAATAATAAAGAATCCAGAGTGGTGACAGCGATAGAGATAGAGGGTAATCGTTCAATCAGTCGCACTACAGTCCTATCAAAGATGAAGACCAGATTGGGTTCTGTATATTCAGAAAATATTATTAATGATGATATCAAGAGGCTCTATGCTCTGGGTTATTTCAGCGACATTGACGTTATAACAGAGGATTATAAGGATGGTATAAAGATTATCATCAGGGTAATTGAGCGCCCCCTGATTAAGTCGATAGCATTTAATGGTTTCCGCAGGCTATATCTTAAGGAAGAGAAACTTAAAGAGTTAATTAAATCTCGTGAGGGACAGTATTTGGATTACCCTACATTAAATAGTGATTGCTCAACATTGAAGAAGATGTATGTGAAGAGAGGATACTCTGATAGTAAGGTTGAGTACAGAGTTGATATAGATGAGGAAACTAATCAGGCATCGATAGAATTTATAGCTGAGGAGGGTAAGCGTATTAAAATTAGAAGGATATATGTGGAGGGCAATAAACATTTCTCCGATAAAAGAATTCTAAAATTAATTAAGACTAAGCGGGCCTGGCTTTTTGGAGCAGGTATATTGAAGGAGGATGTATTAAAGGAGGATATGGAGAGGATAAGGTCTTTTTATAAGAAACAGGGCTTTTCTGATGTAGAGGTAGATTATACGATCAGAGAAGACCCCCGCAGGCCATATCTTTACATAACTATAATGATTAAAGAAGGTAAACAATATTTTGTCGGTGAGGTACATATTATAAATAATGTTGCCGTTAGTGAGGATGAGATTCGCAATGCTCTTAAATTTTGTATTCCGGGTAAGGTTTATTCTGCCGAGAGTCTTAATCAGGATAAGTTTATTATACAGGGTTTATATTTTGATCGTGGATATATTATGGCTGAGGTGGAACCCACAACGGTTCTTAATACAAAAACAGGTGCTATAGATATTACCTATTATATCACCGAGAATGAGATAGTTTATGTTAACAAGATTAAGATACGCGGGAATACCAAGACTAAAGATATAGTAATTCGCAGGGAATTGCGCATTTATCCAGGAGATAAATTTGAAGGAGCGAAGTTGCGTAGAAGCAAAGAGCGTTTGGCTAATTTGGGATTTTTCGAGGAGATAAGTTATGATACTCAACCTACACAGGTTTCTGATCAGCGTGATTTAGTTGTTGAGGTGAAGGAGGCTAAAACCGGTACATTTAGTTTTGGTGGTGGTTATTCTTCAATCGATAATTTTATTGGATTTATTGAAATTGAACAGAGGAACTTTGACTGGAGAAACTTTCCCTATTTTACAGGAGATGGACAGGATTTAAAGCTGCGTGCCGAATTAGGTTCGGTTAGCGAGAATTTGATGTTGAGCTTTACCGAACCCTGGTTGTTTGATTATCCGGTTTCCTTTGGTTTTGATTTGTATAAAACCTCACATGAGAGAGAGAGCGATATCGGTTGGGGTTATGATGAAGAGAGGACAGGAGGGGATATACGTTTAGGTAAAGAGTTATCTGAGTATGTCAAGGGGAATATGGCCTATAGATATGAGAAGATTGAGATTAGCAATGTTGACCCTACGGCTACCAGTGCGCTTAAAAAAGAAGAGGGTAAAAATAATATTTCTAGTATAGAGATGGGATTATCATTTGATACCAGGGATAATATCTTTAATCCTACCAGAGGAGTTCTTCTGACCGGAGATTGGGATATTGCCGGTGGGGCATTCGGCGGGGATAAGGATTTCTTTAAGTTTCAGACTCGCGGCTCAAAATATTTTCCCTTATTTCGTGACTCTGTTTTAGAGTTAAGAGTCAGATTGGGCCTTGCTGATTCATATGGCGATACCGAAGATATCCCGATATACGAACGCTTCTTTACTGGGGGGGCTTATTCGATACGAGGGTATGAGGAGAGGTCTATTGGTCCAATTGATCCAGCTACTAAAGACCCGTTGGGTGGCAATTCACTCTTAATCGGCAATATCGAATACACTTATCCTTTATTTGATTTCTTACAACTGGCCAGTTTTTACGATGTGGGTAATGTATGGAGTAAACTCAGTGATGTGGGTAATGGCGGCTTTAAATCCGGCTTTGGTGTTGGCGTGCGTATAAAGACGCCCATTGGTCCAATAAGGTTGGACTATGGTATCCCGTTGGATAAACAACCTGGTGAAGACAAGAAGAAATCTGGCAGGGTTCATTTTAGCATGGGAGGAGGATTTTAAAAAAATAAAAAGGGAGAGAGAAAGATGAAAAAAATAATCTTAATGATAGTGCCGGTCTTAAGTCTGTGTTTAATTACAGGGTTGGTTTATGCCCAGGAGAAATTTGGTTATGTGGACTTAGGCCAGGTTTTCGACGATTACCAGAAAACAAAGGAGTACGACAAGATTTTAGAGAAGAAACAAAAGGCCTATGAGAAAGAAAGAGAGAAGAAATTGGAAGAGGTTAAGAAGCTTCAGGAGAAGTTAAGCCTGTTAAGCGAAGAGGAGAGGCAGACTCGTAATAGCGAACTTCAGGATAAGATAACTAAACTCCAGGAGTTTGACCGCAGCTCAACACAGGATTTACGTAAACAGAGAAACGAGAAGGTCCAAGAGATATTCAAGGATATTCGGAAGGCAATTGATGAATATGCCAGTAAGCACAATCTTACCTTTGTATTTGATAAGCGCGCCTTGGTATATGAAAATAAGAATTTAGATATTACTAAACATGTATTAAAGATTCTTAATAAGTAGTTATTATGCAGATGACCGTAAGAGAGATCGCTGATTTTCTGAAAGGCGAACAGCTGGGCGATGGAGATATTATAATAAAAGGAATTGCCGGGATAAAAGAGGCAAAAGAGGGCGAGATTACCTTTCTGGCTAATCCACGGTATAATCATCTGATTTCTCAGACTCAGGCCTCAGCAATTATTACCTCTCGAGATATAAACTTTACCTCTAAAACGCTTATTCGAGTGGATAATCCATCACTGGCCTTTGCCAGAATAGTGGATAAATTCTTTCCTAAAAAGCATATTCATCCAAAGGGTATACATCCCGCAGCAATTATACCCAAGACCGCAAGTCTTGGTCTGAATGTTAGTGTTGGCGCCTATACTGTAATTGAGGATAATGTAGCTATCGGAGATAATACTATAATTTACCCCGGATGCTATATAGGAAGAGGTACCCATATAGGAAATGATACGTTAATTTATGCTAATGTTTCTATACGTGAAGAGGTAGCTATAGGTAGTCGTGTTGTTATTCAGAGCGGTAGCGTGATTGGTTCAGATGGCTTCGGCTTTATCTCTTTTGAGGATAGGCACGAACGTATACCTCAGGTGGGGACAGTAGTAATAGAAGATGATGTTGAGATAGGAGCTAATGTTACCATTGACCGAGCACGATTTGATAAAACCATTATTGGTAAAGGTACCAAGATAGATAATCTGGTTCAGATTGCCCATAATGTAATAATCGGCAATAATTGTATTATTGTTGCTCAGGTGGGTATTTCGGGTAGTACGATATTGGGTAAGAATGTTACTTTAGCCGGGCAGTCAGGTATTGTGGGACATGTTACAATCGGAGATAATGCTATAGTGGCTGCGCAGTCTGGGGTAAGCAAGTCCGTTCCAGCTAACACTATCGTATGGGGATACCCTGCTAAACCACAGTCAGTAGCCAGAAAGATTAATGCCTGTATTCAGAATTTACCTCGTCTCTATAAAAAAGTAGAGGATATAAGAAAAAGATTGACAGGTTCTGAGAAAAATAAGGTATAGTTTTTGATATGGATAAACAGAGAACGATTAAGAAAGAAGTAGAGCTGGAGGGGGTAGGATTACATACAGCTAATAGGGCAAGGATGAAGTTTAAACCTGCCCCAATTAATTCTGGTATAAGATTTATCCGGATTGATTTACAGACGAGGCCTGTACTGCGTGCGGAGTGGAATAATGTCCTTGCAGAATCATTTACTATGCGTCGCACGTCTCTGGGAAATCAGGAGATCCAGGTGCATACCGTCGAACACATTATGGCTGCTCTTTCTGGATTGGGTATAGATAACCTGGATATCGAAATTACCAATAACGAGATTTCTGGGTTTGATGGTAGTGCTAAGGTTATAGTTGAAGCCTTGAGTAAGGCTGGTATTGAAGAGCAGGATAGCCCACGTAATTATTTTGTTCTTCGTGAGCCTGTGTATGTGCAGGAGGAAGATGCAAGTATTTTTGCTTTACCGTCTTCAGAATTTAGAATTTCATATACCTTGAGTTATGAAGGGCCACCTTTATTAAGATCTGGATATCTGGATTATAAGAATAATCCAGATTTTTTTAAAGATGAAATTGCTCCTGCGCGGACATTCTGCTTGGAAGAGGAGGCGGACGATTTGCAGGGTAAAGGCTTAGGTCGAGGAGCGAACTACGAGAATACATTGGTAGTAGGTAAGGATGGTGTGGTTAAGAATAAACTGCGTTTTGAAGATGAGTTTGTGCGTCATAAAATACTGGATTTAATCGGTGACCTCTATCTGTTGGGTTGTCCGCTTAAGGCACATGTGGTTGCTATAAAAAGTGGACATGCCTTGAATCTGAAGTTGTTAAGGAAGATAAAACAACAAAAAGATAGGTTGTATATCTCTGGAGTGCAATTGAAAGAGCAACCGGGTGAGAATGAGCAATTGGATACTGAAGAGATTATGAGAATTTTACCTCACCGCCAGCCGTTCCTTTTTGTGGATAGAATTACCTATCTGGAAAAGGGCAGGCGCGCGGAGGGTATCAAGAATGTAACTATTAATGATTATTTCTTTAAGGGCCATTTTCCCGGTCGTCCGGTTATGCCGGGGGTTTTGATAATTGAAGCAATGGCACAGGTAGGCGGTGTAATGATGCTTTCTGCCAAGGAGAATTTAGGTAAATTAGCCTTCTTTATGGCTGCGAATAACATAAAATGGCGCAAGCCGGTTATACCGGGAGACCGACTTGTTCTTGAGGTAGAGGTAGTCAGATTAAAGGCGAAGACTGGTCAGGTGCGCGGTCGGGCAAGGGTAGGCGATAAATTAGTAGCTGAGGCAGAGTTAATGTTCGCTTTGGTAGATAGATAAGGTCGGTGATACCTAAACTAAAACAGACTAATATTTAGTAATCTTCGGGATAGCAGGTGCGATTGTGAAAA
Source organism: Candidatus Omnitrophota bacterium (assembly GCA_029932935.1). Taxonomy (GTDB): domain Bacteria; phylum Omnitrophota; class Gorgyraeia; order Gygaellales; family JAHJCI01; genus JAOZPD01. The sequence continues at coordinate 12,352 of JAOZPD010000030.1, forward strand.
AATCCGATGCCAAGATACATCCTACAGCAATAGTATCCAGAAAGGCTAAGCTTAGTAAGGCTGTAACCCTGGGGCCTTACACAGTTATTGGAGAGGGAGTGACTATTGGAGAGGGAACAGTAATTGGTGCGCATTGTGTTATCGAAGGAAAAACTACCTTAGGGAGGCATTGCCAGATATTTACGGGAGCAGTATTAGGTAGTATTCCTCAGGATCTTAAATATAAAGGTGAACATAGCTTTCTTGAGATTGGAGATGGGAATATCATCAGAGAATATGTTACCATAAATCCGGGAACAAAGGCAAACAGTAAGACTATAATAGGTAATCACAATCTGATTATGGCATATTCCCATATTGCTCATAATTGTGTTATAGGTAATAGTTGTATTATTGCTAATTGTGGGACGTTGGCCGGGTATGTGAGGATTGAGGATAGGGCAGTTGTGGGAGGATTGGTAGCTATCCACCAGTTTACCAGGGTGGGAACTCTTTCTATAATTGGTGGGTGTTCAAAGGTAGTCTCCGATGTTCCTCCTTATTCTACTTGTGATGGACACCCGGCAAGAGTCTATGGACTTAATCTGGTAGGCTTGAGACGTCAGAAGGTGAATAATAAAACTATTAAACAGTTGCACCATGCCTTTAAAATATTATTTAATTCAGGTCTCAGTATCCGCAGCGCTCTCCAAAAATTAAATGAGGAGAAACACGCCTCAGCAGAATTATCCCATCTTATGAATTTTATAAGGAGTTCCGAACGAGGAGTTTGTCGTCATCGCTGATATGCCCAGAATTGGTTTAATTGCTGGAAATCGCAGGTTCCCTATAATTGTAGCCAATGAGGCAAGAAAGAGGGGGTATTCTGTAATAGCTGTTGGTATAAAGGGCGAGACCAAGCGAGCTCTCGGTAGTCTTGTTAGAAAGATTTATTGGTTAAATCTAAATGAGCTTTCTCGTCTTCTTGAGGTATTCCAGAGCGAGAGGGTAAAGGAGGTAGTATTTGCCGGGCAGGTTAGCCCGCGTCAGTTATTTAGGCCTAATCTACGCAATAGTCGTGAGATAAGAGATTTATTAGATTCATTAGAAGATAAGAGGGCGAATACAATCTTTGGGGCCATTGCTAAAAGGTTAGAGGAAGCAGGTATGCATGTACTTGATTCTACATTTCTCTTAGGGGATTTTATGCCCAAAGAGGGGGTACTTACGCATAATCAGCCGCGCTTCTCTGACTGGGAGGATATCTATCTGGGGATGAATGTGGCTAAGGATATTGCTTATTTGGATATCGGTCAGACAGTGGCTATAAAAGATAAGGCCATAGTGGCAGTGGAGGCTTTAGAGGGAACCGATAATCTGATTAGACGAGCAGGAAGGATTGCCAGAAAAGGGGTAATAATTATTAAGGTAAGTAAGCCAGCGCAGGATATGCGTTTTGATGTTCCGGTAGTAGGATTAGGCACAATAGCTCATCTTGTACAGAGTCATGCCGCAGGTTTAGCAATTGAAGCAGGGAAGACTCTGTTTATTGATAAAGAACCAGCCATTAAACTGGCGGATAAAAGAGATTTGTTTATTGTTGCGGTATGAGTAACAACATCTGGGCATTTAGTTAGTTTTTACCATTAGGTGCATGTCCAATAGATCGTTACCAGGTCCAGACCAAATCTGAGGAGCAATC
>JAOZPD010000114.1 GCA_029932935.1 Candidatus Omnitrophota bacterium
AGTATTTGTAAATTAGCATTATCCAGAATTACATCATTACCTGCTGGGTCTAAAGTTAAATCACCTGTTGAATCTATATGTTCTATTGTAGGAGTAACTATCGTAGGTGATATTGGAAGGGCAAAATTGTTTTTTGCTGTAAAACGAAAATTAACATCACTTCCTCCGCTATTATTAACATATACATCTCCAATAGAACTTGCGTTTGAAATACAATTAAAACCAATCCACTGAGATGTCCCATTATTCTGCCAAATCGGAGTCCAATGCGTTCCATCATTAGAAGCCAATATTTGCGAATTATAACCATCTGCTATTGCTACTTGTCCAAAAAAGACTGTATTACCTACTTTGCTTGTAGAAAAATATCCAGATGATTGAGCAACTGGTGGAGTATAAACAACAGTAAAATTACTATCATCGGTTGTTTTGTAAATTTTCCCATCTCCGTCATCGCCAAAAAGTCTAATTCCATCAAGAAAGTTAATAGCAACACAAAGCGTGCCCGACCAAATAGTAGTCCAATTAGTGCCTCCATCTGTTGAACGAATTATCAATTTATCAGTATCGCCTGTTGTAGCATAAACATATCCCGTATAAGGGTCAACCGCAACATAATGAATATGAGTATCTGAACCATCATAAACAGTTGACCAGGTTGTCCCATTATCAGTTGAGCGAAGAATTCTATCATCAGATACTCCACCAGAAGTATAAATCCCTGCATATAAATAACCATTATAAGAACCTCCAGAAGTATCTTCAGCAAAATTCCATATGCCACGATTTTCAGCTGTAAACGAAGCTACATCAGACCAAGTTTCACCTCCATCTGTACTTCTTCTAATCTTTCCTGTTCCCCATTGACACCAGTAAAGATAACCATTCTTCGCTTGATAAACAGCTGCCTTAACAAGTGAAGGGTCTGCATTTAAGGCATCTTTTTTTGTAAAATTTGCACCTCTATCAGTAGATTTATAAAGTCCATCTGCAAAAACTGCCCACACATTATCATCAGTATCCACCCAAGCTACTAACCAATCATCCGCAACATCAACCTTTTCAGAAAGGTTAAATAATCCCTTTGTTGTTAGTCCATCAACAGCAAGGTCGCCAGGCACCGTCATAGTTGACCCATCCCAAGAGCCGAAGCCACCGAAAGAGCCAGAGTTGTTGTATTGGATGTTACCTGAAGAACCACCGACTCCTACCGAACCTGCTCCTATCTCCTGTAAAGCACTCTCTACATTTGTGGAGGTATAATATCCACCACTATCTTCAATATCAATATCAGAGGCATTATTATAAACGCCAACTGCACCTGTATGTCCTGAAGTCTGTATCAGTAAAGGCAATGACAATAAAAGCAAGAATAAAACAATCTTTCTCATTCTTTCCTCTCTGGCTGATGTGATTTTTGGCAGATAACGTGAAAGTCATTCCACGCCAGCCACCTTTTGGCAAAATTCTTTCTTTTCAATATAATATTATATCCTAATCGTTTAACCACTTTCTTAAATTGCCTCTCTGAAAAGAATAGCCATTTTTCTTTAGACTGCCAATGTCCAAACTGGCTCATTCCTGTAACCCAGACTGCCTCTGCGTCTATACTCATAACCATCAGCACTCCTGAAGGATTAAGCAATTCGTGGGCTTTATATAATGCTCCAATAGGGTTTTTAAGACTCTCTAATACGTGCCCCATAAAGATAAAATCATATTTATCAGTAAATCTATAAGTCTCAAAATCCCCTGTTATGTAATCATTTTTAATCAAATCTATGCCATCAGACACCCAGCCCCTTTTTCTCATATCCTCAATCAAGATAGGCAAACCAAATCCTACATCTAAAAACTTTCTGCCATAGGTCAATTCCTCAACTAAAGGGACATAGGTTCTGGTAATTAAATGGTATCTATCCTCAACCATCTTAAACTCTTTTATTTCTTTGAGATAATCTTCATTGAAATAATCTTTTTTAATGCCCTTCTGGTGAAAGATAGAGCCACAGACACACCATAGCCAATCTACAGATGTCCCGTCCTCTTCTTTGACAGTAAAACTTGTCTTAATCTTTTCTCCGCATACTGGACAATAGATATCAGTTGGCATATAAGACTTCCTCTATCCTTTCTTTTACTCTCTCAGCAGGCAACCCCTTACTCATACACCAAGTTGCAGAAGATATTTTGTCAGTCGGGCATTGAATATTTGCGTCTTTAATCAAACGAAAACACGGAGCACAGTCGCACTCTGCCTCAAGAGAGTAATCGTTTATAAAATATTTAGTAATATTCTCAATAGTTGAATGCCCTAATAATCCTATCTTGGGAGTATCAAAGCAACCTGCAGCGTGCAATAATCCTGTATCTGGAGAAACTACCAAATCAGCATACTTGCAAGCCAAAGCAGATTGCCTAAAACTCCACTTTCCAGATTTTTTAATAACTCTCTTATCCTCTGGCATACCACATTCTAAAATCTGACAGGGCATATCTCCTACAAAAACAATCTTTAATTTTCTGTATTTCTTTAGTAAATCAGCCACTATATAAGGCACATAAGGATAAGATTTATTCCTGCCTGAACCAGACAAGCCCCAGACTATTACTTTAAAACCTAAATTCTCTTCCCTGAATTCGGCAAACTCATCTTCTTCCTCTTGGCTAAAAAACATCTCAGGCAATTTATTATTTGTCTTGCAACCAGCAATCTCAAGCGTCTGGTCATAATAGTTCTTATTACACAACTTAGCCCTCTCGTATTTAGGAAGATTGTATTTTGGGTCTTCTGGTATCAATGCTAATTTAACCTCTATACTCTCACATAAATCTATCATCTTATCACACTCATAGGCTTGTTTTATGCTTTCAAAGTATTCGCCTAACTTATTGTTAGGAATACTATCGTGCTTATGATGAATAAACTTGTCTATGTTTGGGTTGTTTTTCAATATCACCTGAGCTTGGTCTGAGCCAAGATAATAAACCTCATTGCCATCCTGCTTTAGTTGACGGATTAAGGGAGTGGTTATAAGCGAGTCTCCCAGAGCTCCAATCCTAACAATTAAGACTCTCATACCACCATCCCTTGTTTTTTTAACTTCTTGAACAACTCAACTCCTCTCTCTGCTGCCTCCTCTGCTTGTTTTCTTTCGTGTGCTAAAACCCTACGATGATATTCTTGGCAATGAAGAGAGCCACAATGCACCTTCTCAGGCATTCCATTGAAGCCTATTTTTATGTTATCGCCCCATTTATGGATGTCTTTAATATCAAACACCATCCACTTGCCACAATAGTCGCATCTTTTCTCAAGTGCTCTTTTACCGTTCTTTTCAAACTCATACCCTAAATATAACTCTTTATCAGGGTCAACAAACTTATATCTATCAACTATTATGTTTGGCATATATTTCCTCAATAGCGTTAATCACTCTTTCAGGCTTTATGCTCTCCATACAAAGAGGCAAGCCAAACTCTTTACCTAACGGGCAATCTCTCAAAGAATGCACTAACCTATGACAAGGATAACACTTACAATCAGGCTCAATTGAAATGCAGTTCTTAAAGTATTTAGTTATATTCTCAATACTGCTATGGCTTAATAAAGCAATCTTAGGTGTATTAAAGCACCCTGCAGCATTTAAAACCCCTGTCTCAGGGCTAATTACTAAATCCATATACTTTGGCATTATAATTGACTGCCTATATCCCCAGATGCCTACACGGTTAAATATGCGTTCGTGCCT
>JAOZPD010000115.1 GCA_029932935.1 Candidatus Omnitrophota bacterium
CAAAGGATAGACAGGGCAATCTTATCGCTTATGTGTTTATTATTCAGACCTATGGCTATTCAAGCGACATAAGGGCAGTAGTTTCTTTAGATCGGGGAGGAGATATTATCGCAGTGAAAATCTTGGAACAGCGTGAGACTCCCGGTATTGGTTCACAGATTACGGAGGAAGATTTTCTCAGCCAGTTTAGAGGCAAGAATATTAATGGACAATTTGATACCATTACGGGAGCAACAATTTCTTCTAGGGCTGTAATTGAAGCAATAATAGATAAGGCAAAGAGGGTGTTGGGGCATGAACAATAAATTATTATTGTCAGTCTCTCCACATATGCATAAGAAAGAAACTGTCTCTATAATTATGTGGATGGTTTCTTTAAGCCTCTTGCCCAGTGGTATTGCCGGGATATTTATATTTGGACCGAAGGCGTTATGGATAATCCTTACCTGTATAATTACGGCAGTAATTACAGAATCTGGGATTTTGTCGCTTAGGCATAAGAGAATAACAATAATGGACGGAAGCGCCGTGTTAACAGGTCTGCTTTTATCTTACAATCTTCCTCCCGACTTGCCAATATGGATGGCCTGTATAGGCAGTTTCTTTGCTATTGCTATAGCAAAGCAGGCATTTGGTGGGTTAGGAAGGAATATTTTTAATCCTGCTTTAGCTGGACGCGCATTTCTGCTGATAGCCTGGCCGAAATATATGGTTACCTTCAGTAAGCCTTTTACCTATCCGGATAGTATAACCTGTGCTACCCCTTTGACACTTATTAAAGAGGGTAATGCAGATAATATTTATCAACTGGGTCTTAATTATTTAGATTTATTTTTAGGTAACCGCTCTGGTTGTATTGGTGAGGTTTGCATTGTTCTTCTTTTATTAGGGGCAATATTTTTACTCTGGCGTAGAATTATTTCTTGGCATATTCCCTTGAGCTTTATTTCTACATTGGCATTATTGAGTTGGCTTTGGGGTGGTTCTCAGATTGCTCAAGGAGACGTGTTATTTTTCTTATTTTCTGGAGGGGTTATTCTGGGAGCATTCTTTATGGCTACGGATTATGTCACCTCTCCTTTAACCGAAAGAGGACAGATAATCTTTGGGATCGGGTGTGGGTTGCTTACATTTGTTATCCGGAAATGGGGAGGATATCCGGAAGGTGTTTCCTTCTCTATATTGATTATGAATGCCGTTGTTCCTTTATTGGATAGGTTTTGCCGCCCACGTATTTACGGGTATATTAAATAATAAGAAAATCTTTGGGTATATATTCTATTATTTTAATAAATAGTCTACGGGAATACAATCTTTCAAAAAGGCCTATTTATGAAGGGGCTATTAAGAGAATTCAGTAAGGGGATATTTCAAGAAAATCCCATTTTTGTAATTGTGTTAGGTCTATGTCCTGCTCTGGCTGTTTCTGTATCCTTAGAGAATGCCTTGGGGATGGGCTTGGCAGCTAGTTTTGTTCTTGTATTTTCCAATTTTATAATTTCTGGCATACGAAATATTGTGCCTAGCCGTATTCGCATTCCTTGCTTTATTGTAATTATTGCTTCGTTTGTTACTATTGTGGAGTTACTAATGGCCGCCTTCAGCCCTCAGCTTGCTAAGCAATTAGGGATATTTGTGCCGCTAATTGTGGTTAATTGTATTATTTTAGGACGCGCAGAAAGTTTCGCCTCCAGGAATAAGATTCTACCTTCTTTATTGGATGGTCTGGGTATGGGGTTAGGCTTTACACTGGCTTTATCAGTTGTAGCGGCAATCCGTGAGGTTCTGGGTAGTGGGAAGATTTTGGGATTTACATTATTCAAGGGCTATTTGCCTGCCACGATAATGGTTCTTCCCCCTGGAGCACTACTTACATTGGGTATCCTTATTGGACTGACAAATATAATTAAGTCTAAGATACGCAGATAATTATATTCAATTTAGTTTATAAAAAGGAGAGATAGTAGTGGATGCTGGAACAATATTATCCATAATCATTGGTATGGTTTTCATTAATAATTTTGTACTTTCTAAATTCCTGGGCCTTTGTCCTTTTCTGGGGGTTTCTCGTCAGATAAAACCAGCCGTCAGTATGGGGTTGGCAGTAATATTTGTAATGACACTTTCCGCACTCCTTACCTGGTTAGTTTATCGGTTTGTTCTTGTGCCGCTGAATTTAATTTATCTACGTACAATTGTTTTTATCTTAGTTATTGCCAGTTTTGTGCAATTTGTAGAGATGGTTGTTCTTAAGAAATCCCCCGCTCTTTACCGGGCATTGGGGATCTATTTACCTCTTATTACTACTAATTGTGCGGTTTTAGGGGTGACTGTACTGAATATAAATGAGTTTTTTGTTAATGGTAAGCCCATATCAGCAAGTTTCACTCTATCGCTTATGCAGTCATTCTTTGCTGGCGTTGGATTCACATTAGCGTTGCTTTTAATGTCTGGTATAAGAGAACGTTTAGATTTAGTTGATGTCCCCCGGCACTTTTCAGGGATTCCTATTGCCTTTATCGTTGCTTCTCTGATGAGTTTAGCATTTATGGGTTTTAATGGCTTTCGTTTTTAAATTATATGCTGTTTTGAACAATAGATTGCTTTGATCTAAGATGGAGATAATAATTCCTATTTTGGTTCTAGGAACACTGGGTTTGTTATTTGGTTTAGGGCTGGGAATTGCCTCTAGGAAGTTCTGCGTGTCAACAGACCCGCATCTACAAAAGATTATTTCCTGTCTTCCGGGGGCAAATTGCGGGGCTTGTGGCATGCCAGGATGCATGGCGTTTGCTCAGTCCTTACTTAAAGGAGAGATTTCTCTAGATAGATGCCGGGTTGTTGAAGAGCAATCAAGAAGAAAGCTGGCTGAGGTTTTGGGGATAAAGTTGAGCTCACAACTCAAGCAGGTTGCCATCTTGCATTGCAGTGGGGGTAATAGAGTGAAGGATAGATTTCAATATAATGGTTTAAAAGACTGCGTAGCGGTCAATCTGCTTCTGCACGGTCAGAAAGAATGTGTGTATGGTTGTCTTGGTTTTGGCACCTGCCAGAGAGCATGTCCTTTTAATGCTATTAGTATGTCGGAGTCTGGATTGCCTGTAATTGATGCAGAGAGATGTCGCGCCTGTGGTAAGTGCGTTGAGGTCTGTCCTAAAAATCTTCTGACTTTAGCTCCTGTTACTAGTAATATTTATGTCGCTTGCAGCTCACATGATTTGGGACGCGATACCCGTACAGTTTGTTCTGTAGGTTGTATTGCCTGTCGTAGATGTGAAAAGGTGTGTCCTGTTGATGCTATACATGTGATTGATAATCTGGCGGTTATAGATATTGACAAATGTACTGCCTGTGGGGAATGCAAGAAGGTATGCCCTACAGGATGTATTAGAGATAATAAGTTTAATATTCAGGAGGGTTAGATGAACATAGCTGTTTTCGCTTCTGGTAGGGGAACAAATTTCTCTGCGATTGTAAGAGCAGTAAGAAAGGGTAAGATTCGTGCTAACATTTCTCTATTAGTCTGCGATAATCCTGAGGCCCTTGTAATAGGTAAGGCCAAAAGGGCGGGGATAGAGGTATTTTTAATTAAACGGTCGGATTTTGCTAGTAAGAGAGATTTCTATGAGAGGATTATTGAACGCCTGCAGAAGGCGGGGATAGAGTTAATTGTACTAGCTGGTTTTATGCGTATACTTAATCCCGAGTTAGTCCAGAGGTTTCGGTTTAGGATCCTGAATATTCATCT
>JAOZPD010000031.1 GCA_029932935.1 Candidatus Omnitrophota bacterium
AATAGAGAAAGGGTTGTCAACACCTCACCCTTTCTGGGAATCAGCGTTGGCAGAACAACATCAAAGCAAGATATCCGGTCAGTAGAAATAATCAATAACTTATCGTTCAAGTCATAGATATCCCTGACCTTACCTCTTTTAAAAAGGTCAACACCTATAAGGTGAGTTGTTCCTAAGGGAGTCTTTTCCATTATATTTATACAACCTAAGTCTTCTTCGATAATGCAGAAGAGTCGCTACTAACTATTACCTGCTCTAATCTCCTCTCCTGTTCCTTAAGGATCGCCATTAGAGAATCGGGTGTCTCTGTAATATCATTCGCATAGATATAGATTATTCTTCTTATCTTCTGGAGATTCTGCTCTGTTCTTAATGTAAACTGTTTTATGTAATCCTCCTGGCTATAATCCTTATTAAGAACCCCCCCAAATAATCTTCTTAAATCCTCAAACTTAGGGAAATATCCTATTGGTGTTTCTATCGCTTCTACATCCCTATGAATCCGCAACTCCATCCATTTAAGCCAAATCCGCTTATCCTGTTTATCAGTAAGAAATTTACCGTCTTTATCTTTAAGAAAATAATTAACCCCGAATATCAATGGAGGGACCTTTAGGTTTTTAACAAAATCTAAATGGTTTTTAATATATTGACCTATGGGTATAGATAAGAAATCTAGATTTGCCATAGGATTAAACTTCCTCACTCCCTCCTTCCCTAGAGTAGCGGCCGTTGTTTCCGATTCTAAGGAAGCAGCTATTGTAGCTACGCCGTGTTCCCAATTAAAACTTTCAAATACAGGAGGCCATGTATCCGAGTCCCTCCCTCCATAGACTATCCCCCCGATCCTAACGCCACGAGGATTTTCTAATTCTGAATCGCAATTTTTTAACATCCGCAGTGCTATAGTATACCGAGCATTGGGATGCGCATAAGGAATCACATTACCCTTCTTATCTGTTTTGTCCTTCCACCATCGTCCAGAAAAATTGATTCCATCCGAAGGCATCTGTCTACCATCGCCCAACCAGTAAGGAACTCCGTCCTTAACCAAGATATTGGAAAATATAATCTCACCCGACTTATTTAAAGCCTCCCAGATTAGAGGATCACCTTGCTCGTTGACATCTCTTATTATTCCAAAGATTCCCCTCTCCACATTGACAGCAAATACATACCCATCCCTCTTTCGCAGATAAGCGATGTCATCTCCTATTATAGTCTCACCCTTTACCATACAGGTTGAGGTCTTGCCACATAAGCTGGGAAACGCCCCGGCAAAATAAGTCTTCCGATTCTCTGGACCATGTACACCCATAATAAACATATGCTCTGCCAACCATTTCTCCTGAGATGCCCGTCTTATGGCTAACCTCAAAGCTAATTTTTTTAAACCTATGGTATTCCCTGCATATTGAGTATTAACGCTGTAAACAATATTATCCAAAAAATCAATATAAATTCGCCTCTTGTCTACATTCTTACTCACATTGTTTTCCAATTCTCCTGCCGAATGTACATACTTGAAGAATTCTATATCAACCCCTCTTTTTTTAAATATATCGTAAGCAGGCCTGTAAAGAATATCTTCAGAATGAGCCACATAAGCCGAATCGGTTATCTGTACTGCATAAATGGAGAAATCCGAATCAAGGGGCCCCAAGCAAAAGAAGGCAACAAACATCTGTTTCCCTCGCATAATATCGGTCAATAATGCATGTATCTCCCTTAACCCCTCCTCCCGAGCAATACAGTTAAGATTTGAACCTAAATTTAGATTTTCGCTTATTAAGAATTTGGTATTCTCTCTATCTCTGGCCTGGTCAAAATATCCATCGAAATGAACTGTGTGTCCATCAATTTTAAGTTTCTGCTCTTCGCCCTGTATAAGTGCTCTTTCTCTTTTGTATTGAATATCTGCCGGGGAGTCAGTTCTGATAAATACTGAAGCGGGATTGCATAGTTCTACATATCTAGCAACAAAATCAACCAAGGATGGATTATCTAAAGCAACAAGCTTATTATAATTTTCCTCTCCGCATTTAGACTGTAATAACTCTATTCGCTTTCCCATTTCTGTTGATTATACTACTATTAACCCAAAATTCAATATATTCTTCTTCAGAACGAAGTATAAAAAATCTCTTCTTCTCAAATATAGATTAAGTGAAAAGAAGAGGGAGATGTTAGTGTCTATTTATATTATCAACCGGCTACCCATACGATGAGATTAGAACCGTCCCTCAAATCTCCTTAAATGAATTTCTATTTCCAGCTGGCGGGCCCGACGAGATTTGAACTCGCGGTCTTCAGATCGACAATCTGACGTGTTAGACCAGACTACACCACGGGCCCATCAATACAATTCGCTAAACACAGAAGAGAAAACAAATCCCTCCGTATTAATAATCCTTTTTTGAGTCCTCGCTGCAAAATGGGCGGTAGAGGACTCGAACCCCTGACCTCGTGAATGTAAGTCACGCGTTCTAACCAGCTGAACTAACCGCCCTCTCCTAAGATAGATGGTATTATAAAATATAAACATTCAATAGTCAATCAATTTAAAAATACTCCTCCTTAATAAATAATCTATTCTTTATATTATATATAGGAGTAAATAAATATATGCTTAGTTATTATATTGGTTGGGGGGGAGATAAGATGCGAGTGGACAGAGGTGCTACAGACATAAAGGATTTACTTATAATAATCAATACCCCGTAGAATAAACTGTTCATCCATGCGCTTGGGAGAAAAGAACCTGCGTACAAAGATTTTTGCTTTGGAAATATCGAATTCTTTACAACAGTAAATATCAATGGAAATAAAATTCTTGGGGCTCAATGTATGAATAACCACCGAGCTCTCTACCAAAGGCGCCCAACCAGAAAGCCCCGCCTTATCAGGAAAACGCAAGTCAGGAGTACGGAAGATATTAGGAGGAGCTTGCTTTTCCATACCCAGATAATCAACGATCTCATCTAAAAATTGATAACATAAGGTCAAATCATCGCAGACACCAGGACGGCAGTCGTATAAATCTAACAGTAACTGGAATCCAAATGCTGTATCTTTTGTATTGGATTTAATATTCGCCTTGCTCTCTTGAGCAACTGTCTTTAACATACACAATCCTCCTGCCTTTTTGCAGAAAACCGATTTTTTCTAATACTTCTTATCCCCCTCTGCGATTAATATTAATACAACAATATACTGTGGTCAATATTAATATTTATACTACAGATATTATGATAGCAATTTTTAAAAATGCAAGTATTTTTTTAACTGCTCTATCTCTGTTGAGCAGAAAAGGCGGTCTTCAGAATATCCAGAACCTTTTGATGTGCAGTTTCTATCTCTTGTGCAGTCAATGTATGGTCATCTGCACGGTAAATACAAAATAGGGTCAACCCTTTATATCCAAAAGGAATCTGTCTACCCGAATAACAATCCTTCAGACCTATCTCTATAAGATAGGGAATTCTGCCTTTAACAATCCCCTTGACTATCTCACCAAAGAGTATATTCTTTTTAAGCACGATGCTTATATCTCGTCTAACCTCAGGATAGATCGGTATGGGAATATATTGTTTCTGTGCGTTATTGATTTCGATAAAGAGGTAGTTTAAATCTAATTCGGCAGCAAAGATATAATTCTTTATATCCAATCCTTCCAATATCTCCGGCTTAATCACCCCCAATCTCGCCAAAATCCTATTATTCACTATCAATGATAGCGAAAAATCCTTCTGTAAATATGGGGAATGGGAATCATTACAGAGAGTAAACTCAAATTCTTTAACGCCTACGCGTTTTAATATAAGTTCAAGGGTTCCCTTAATATATAACGGGTTGATATCTATCCCACAATAAACCAGAGCGAGTGAGGTTTTCTCTTGCTGACTCTCACTGTAATCCCTTCGAAATATATCTCCTATTTCAAAAAGCCTGATGTCCTTCTGTTGTTGATTAAGATTATATTCTATCCGGGAAACTAAAGCAGGTATTATACTTGGACGAAGAATCTCCTGCTGATTGGTTAATGGATTATCGACAAGCACCAGTTGGGATTCGGAATAACCAAATTTATTAATTAAATCTCTACTTAGCAAGCTGTAGGTAATTGCCTCATTAATCCCCTGACTAATCAGAATGTTTCGGACCACCCGCTTCTTATCCCAGAAGGACACCTCCTCTTGAACCCCCTGGGGCACAATCCTCGGCAATCGCACTGGAATATTCTCGTAACCTGAGATACGTGCTACCTCTTCAATTAAATCTACCTCTCGCTTAATATCCGACCTAAAAGAAGGAACCACCACCTCAAGATTATTCCCGTGTCGCTTAATAGAAAAAGATAAACTACCGAGTATCCTTTCTGTCTGTGCCAATCCATAATCCGCACCCAGCATACGTTTGAGCTGTCCGAGATGAAGGATAATCTTCTTTTTCTGGAGTCTGGGCTTGGTTGTATTCTTACTTAAGATAAGCCTACCTCCTGCAATATCTCTGATAAGATTTACGGCTCGCATAGAATAAAAATCTACACCCTGAACATCTACTCCTCTCTCAAAACGAGACGAGGACTCAGAAGACAGACCTAAAGTCCTTGATGCTCTCCGAATAGTAATCGGATTAAATATAGCAGACTCTAAAAGTATATCCCGCGTCGCGGCATTTACCTCAGAGCCCTCTCCTCCCATAATACCCGCAATAGCAATTGGTTTTCTGTCGTCCGCAATAATCAAGATCTGATCATCCAAGCTGCGTCGCTGTCCATCGAGAGTAATTATCTCTTCTCCATTTATTGCCCGACGCACGACAATAGAATCTCCCTGCAATCTCCCTAGGTCAAAGGCATGCAAGGGCTGGCCGCTCTCCAGAAGAATGTAGTTAGTAACATCAACAACATTATTTACACTGCGCAGACCCAACATCTCTAGGCGTCTCCTCAGCCAATAAGGAGAATCCCCTACATTAACACCCTTGATAACCCTCGCGATATATAGAAGACAACCTGTTTTATCCTGGATACTAATCTTTAGCTGCTCGGATAATCTACGAGAACTATTTTTATTATTTCTCTGTTTGTAAATCGACCTCGGTAGTCTAAACCTCTTGCCAGTAATTGCGGCAACCTCACGGGCTATACCAATCACAGAAAGCAAATCCGGACGGTTAGGTGTAATCTCTATATCAAAAATCCAATCGCCATGTCGCTCTTCTAAATAAACCACCTCCAGCCCAGCCATAGTTAATAAACCGGCTATCTTCTGGGCAGAAACTGTGATATCGACAAAATCCTTAAGCCAATTATAGGTTACCTTCATCCTCTAATCTACCCCTCTACACTATCCTATTCACTCACTTATCATAAAAGTCTGATTAATCTTTTAAAACTGCCGTAGAAATCTTAAATCATTCTCAAAGAATATACGAATATCGTTAATGCCGTGTTTTAACATAGCTATTCTCTCCACCCCCATACCAAAGGCGAAGCCAGAATACCTACCAGCACTATATCCTACCTGCTTAAACACATTGGGATGAATCATCCCGCTACCCAGTATCTCTAACCATCCCTTCCCGTGACAGACCGGGCACCTATTGCCACCAATTCTACGCCCTGATATCCCCCTTTTCCCTTTACATAATATACACGAAATATCCACCTCTGCCGATGGCTCAGTAAAAGGGAAAAAGTGTGGACGAAAACGCATCTTAATCGCCTCCCCAAATATTGACTTAGCAAACAACTCTAATATCCCCTTCAAGTCCGAAAAAGCAATATTGTAATCGACCATAAACCCTTCTATCTGATGAAACATAAACGAATGGGAGGCATCAACCGCATCTGGCCGATACACCTTACCTGGGACAACCACTGCCAAGGGTGGCTTACGCGACCTCATCACCCGTATCTGCACAGGAGAGGTATGGCTCCGTAACAATAAACGGCTTGCCTGGTTTTGCAGCCGCTGATTCTTGCCTCTTTTGGCAACAACTGTCTTTATATGAAACGGCTTTAAATAGAATGTATCAAATACATCCCTTGAGGGATGCTCCAGGGGAATATTCAATGCAGTAAAATTGTTATATTCGCTCTCGATCTCCGGACCCTCAACCACCACAAATCCCAATCTAACAAAAATGCCACAGATCTCTTCAATAGTCTGCGTAATCAGATGACAATGTCCTAATGCCTGGGTTATGCCAGGCAGGGTCATATCAACATCCTCAATCGCTTTCTTAATCGCACCTCCGCTGGATAAAGCCCCCAACCTCTGCTGAGACTCCGCTAGAAGACTGGA
The DNA here is from genome assembly GCA_029932935.1 of Candidatus Omnitrophota bacterium. GTDB lineage: Bacteria > Omnitrophota > Gorgyraeia > Gygaellales > JAHJCI01 > JAOZPD01. The sequence continues at coordinate 6,312 of JAOZPD010000031.1, forward strand.
GATCTTTTGTTTAATACGATTAATCCGCCGCCCGAATTCTGGTCTCTGCTCTACAGGCAAAGCAACGATGCGACTGGTTAACCCGGCGACAATACCCTTCCTGCCCAGATATTTTATCCTTAATGCCTCCAGTTGCTCAGAAGTGGAAGCAGCGGCAAAGTCCTGCTCTATCTGATTATTGAGATTCTCAAAATCAAAATTAGACATGCTATTACCGTAAGTATAATTAAAAAATTGCGCTTGGCTGGAATCATCCTCTCCTGCCTAAGCCATCCTGGCTGTATCACAGACAGAGAGCTCGCATGGATATCCAGATCTCCTCCATGCTGTAAACATACATGGTTAAATATACCCCGGATGCGGACGATATCACCCCTGACCTTATAGCTACCCTGGTGCCTAATCTTCTCTGTCAACCCCACAGGCATCCACACGCCTATAGAATGTTCCCCATCACTAATATTAACCCACACCCCTTCTTTACGCTGCATCGTCTCTCCGATAACCTCTCCTTCATAAATCACTTCTTTCCCATCATATCTCTGAGGGTCCTCAATTAAGTTAGTGCTGGTAACTGATTGGGGCTGAGCATAACTATAGCCAGCCATAACCACAATAAGCAATACCGAATATATAAACCCCAATCTAAATCTCATAACCTTTTTCTTATTACCTGCCTTTCAGAGTAGCAATCAATACCCCAAAGAGGGTAAATATAGAAACAAACTCCAATCTTCCTACCCACATTTGGAAAATATAGGTTATCTTAAGTAAGACAGGCATAGAGGGACTGGTAATGCCACAGGAAAGGCCCACATTGGCACCGGCTGATACCGATTCAAATAAAGCCTCTGGTAGAGAATAACCATAGAAACAACCAACAATTGTACCTAATACATATAACCCTAAATACAATAGAGAGATTAGAAGGCTAATGCGCACCTGTCTATCTTCTAAAACTACCTCCTGGATATGATGAAACTTCTGAATCAATACAGTAGACTCTGGAAGTATAACCCTTTTTATCTCGCCAGCCAGGGCTTTAAAAAATATATCTACTCTCAACAGCTTAATTCCTCCTGTAGTAGAACAGGTAGAGCCACCAAGGCTCATTGCTAAGATAAGCCCCATAAATGCCAACCCAGCCCATTGGCGCATAAATTGCTTGGCATATATTGTCATATATCCCGTACCAGTATGAGCAGAAATAAACTGATAAAATCCCTTCCGAAACAAAATAGTTGCCCGGGGGTAAACCCCCGTTCTATTGAGGGATACAGCGACAAGAAAGAAAATAAACATAATACTGATAAGAAACGTGATAATCTCAATATTCTTTAAAATTTCCTTTTTGTTACCGGTCCACAGACTATAATGCAGTTTAAAATTTATTGCCCCTAAAAGCATCAACGATATAGTGGCAATCTCAAAAGGTAAGCTATGATAATAGAGAATATTCTGCGATTGAGGTGCAAAGCCACCTGTGTCAAAAGCAGCCATAAAAATGCACAAACCATGAAAGAGGGCTCCCCCTCTAGAAAGCCCTTCTGCTTGAGCTATACAGGCCAAGATAAAACTACCTAATATTAAATATATAACACTAACCAACCAGATAAACTGAGCTGTATGTATTACATTAGGTAACACCCTTTCCTCTCTGGCCTCACCCACATACATCCTAAAAGCCCCGGATAGGCTGCGCACAAAAAAGGAGAGGGCAACAATAACAATCCCCTGCCCCCCGATAAACATCATTAGATGTCGCCAAAGATTACAGGATTTGGACAGATGGTCTAAATCCTGCACCAATATCAAACCAGTAGTAGCAAATCCAGACATCGCATCAAAGCAGGCATCTAAATAAGACTCCCAGTGCCCACTCAGGTATAAAGGAATTGCGCCTAAAAACATTGCTACCAACCAACTAAACCCCACCAGACTCATTCCCTGCATCCAATTTAAGTCCTCTCTGGTCTTACAGAGTATGGTCAGGGTTAATCCAATAACTAAATTAATTAAAAAACTGATGCCAAAATCAATCGCTGGATTTATTTCGTTATTAATCAGGGCTATAGCAAGCGGTATGATAAAGGTAAGACCTAATCCAATAATAATCTTCCCTAGATAATAAATAACAATTTTTATGTCTTTTATCTGTGGCCTGAGTAACATGAGAGGTTAAAAAGAGGCTATTACGGCGCAGACAAGAAATGCCGTTACTATAATTGTCAGGGCATAACCTATTTCCGTAACAATACCCAAAAAACCATTGATAATTATAACCAGGCCTCGCTTCATAAGATGGCGCTTGTGGATAGACACCCTGTCCGATTTATTTAAATCTTTCCCAACAAGACATTTAACAACTTAGATTCGTTCCCCACCATAGTCAAAGCAATAATATCATCTCCCGCCTCTAAAACCGTATCGCCACGAGGCACAATTACCTCTTCTCCACGCACAATGGAGACGAAGACCGAATCAGGTGGCAATTTAATATTTTCTAATCTCTGATTAATCACTGGAGCCTCATCAGGCAAATCCACCCTCACAATAGCCAGCTTGCCCCGTTTAAAACTAAGTAGATTGACGAAGTCAGTAAAGCTTACCTCCTCTTCAATAATCTTGGCAATAATTGTCGTGGCATCTATGGGTATATCTACGCCCAGCTCAAAAAATATATGCTCGTTCTTCGGATTATTCACGCGTCCAACCGTACGCGTGACAGCAAATCTTTCCTTTGCTAATTGACAAACAATCAGATTGTCCTCGTCCTCTCCCGTAACCGCAGCGACCACATCAGCCCGTTCAATACCTGCCTCCTTAAGAACCGTAGGATTACAGGCATCTCCGTTGATTACTAAAACATCCAACTGGCGCGTAATCTCTTCACAAACAGATTTATCCTTATCCACCAAGGCCACGCTATGATTATCGTTTGCGAGCCTCTGCGCCAAGAAATAACCAACCTTACCAGCCCCAACAATTAAAATATACATTATAACTTAAACCGCTTCTTTATCTTGTCCAGGCTCTCTGTTTTAACAATTGCCATGATTACATCGTTCTTTTTTAGTATCGTTTCTGAAGTGGGAATAATTGTACCCTCTATCTTCTTTATTGCCACAACCTGAAATTCCCCCTCCAAATTAATATCGCTAACCCGTCTGTTAAGCAAGTTCTCCTTCACCTCTACCTGAATCACTCCCACATCCTTGGTCTCGATTAAATGGCTGGAGAAACGGCTCTCTATAATCTTATCTCTCAACATAGCAGCTAAAAGAATTGTGCCACTGATGACATCCAGCCCTAAACTCTGATATATCTGCGCCCTCTCGGGGTCATACACACGGGCGATCACCTTAGGTACGGCAAACATCTTCTTCGCTACCTGTGCGGAAACTAAATTAGTATTATCTCCATTAGTAAGAGAACAAAACACATTGGCCTTCTCTATCCCTGCCTGTTTTAATAAATCTGGGTCGAAACCGTTACCTATAAGAGTAAGACCATTGAATGTTCCTCCCAATCGGTTAAAGGCTGTGGGATTCTTATCAATGACTACTACATCGTGGCCCTCATTGGAAAGCAATTTGGCCAATTCTGCTCCCACCCGACCGCAACCTACTATAATCACATACATAGCTAATTACAACAGTAACGTTATTCTTTTCTGTTATCCTATCTTCTGGCTATCTCAATTAGTTTATTAAATACCTGCCTGTCCTTAACCGCGAGCTCGGCTAACACCTTACGGTCTAGATTAATCTTAGCTCTTTTCAGTCCATTAATAAACTGACTGTATTTCATCCCTGAATTACGGCAAGCGGCGTTAATCCGCGCAATCCAAAGCCTTCTAAAGGTTCTCTTTTTAGCCCGGCGATCACGGTAAGCATAAACAAAGGCGCGGGCTACCGTCCGCCTGGCTTGTTGATATTGTTTACTCCGATCCCCATAATAACCCTTCGCCAGTCTCAGCAGTCTCTTCTTCCGCCTTCGCCTGGCTGGACCATATTTAACCTTAGCCATCTCTACCTCGCTATGTTGTTAAAATTGTAATTATTTTTTTAGACTGAGTTGCCTGATATATTTTTCTTGTCTTCTTCTCGATAATACCCGAGGTCTGCGTAGGGAGCTTTTTCTTTTGCTTTTCTTCTTTGTAAGTAGATGGCTTCTACCACAAGCAATATACTTAACCCTACCCGACTTGGTTATCTTAAATCTCTTACTAATACCTTTGTGTGTTTTTAATTTCATATCTCCTGTTGATTAATTTATCGAGGAGCAAGAACAACTGAAATAACCCTGCCCTCTAAAACCGAATCCCTCTCTACCTTACCCGCCTGCTGAGCATCATTTATAAAGCGGTCTAATACCTTCCTCCCTAAATCCACATGTGCCATCTGTCTGCCTCTAAAGAAAAGACAGACCTTCACCTTATCTCTTTTATTCAAGAAACCAATTGTTTGTCTGAGCTTAACCTGATAATCATGTTCTTCAATATTAGGCTTCAGACGAATCTCTTTCACGCGTGTTCTGGACTGATGCTTCTTCGCCTCACGCTCCTTTCTTTCTTGGTCGTATTTAAATTTACTAAAATCCATAATTCGACAGACGGGTGGCTCAACCTGAGGAGCCACCTCAACCAAATCCAATTCATACTGATTGGCTAAATCCAACGCTCTCTGTAACGGCAGAATCCCCATTTGATTACCCTCTGGTCCGATAAGGCGCACCTGGGAAGCGCGTATTCTTTCGTTTATACGAACAAATTTTTTTATATCGACCACCTCCTTATCTCAAAAAACCCCCATTGGCTCCTTGCCTTGCGATGCTAACTATTTGTATCGATAATCGTAATGACCGCATCGCAATTCATGCTACCTTTCTGGCTATCTCCTCCTGGAGCCTTTCTATAAATTCCGCAGGTGACATTGCCCCCAAATCTCCTCTTCCTCGTCTCCTTACTGCCACAGCTTGAGACTTAACCTCCCGTTCGCCTACAATCAATAAATAAGGAATCTTCTCTGTCTCGGCTTCTCGTATCCGCTTCTCAAGAGTAAGGTTACGGTCGTCTATCTTTATCCTTATCGCATGTTCTTTAAGGAGTATTTTTATCTTATCTATCCAATGCTGTAAACCTAATTTTATGGGGATGATCACCACCTGTATAGGCGCAATCCAAAGAGGTAAGCCGCCTGCATAATGCTCAATAAGGACACCGATAAAACGCTCTATACTTCCTAATATGACGCGATGAAGCATAATAGGGCGACAAACAGCCCCCCGGGAATCTATGAATCCCAAATTGAATCGTGCAGGCAAAGCAAAATCACACTGAATGGTTGCACATTGCCACTCTCGCTTTAAAGCGTCTTTTATCTTAATATCGATCTTGGGTCCATAAAAAGCGCCCTCTTGCGGATTAATCTTATAACTCAATCCCTTCTGTTGCAAGGCATCCTCTAAGGCCTGCGTTGCCTTCTGCCAATCCTCTTCTGTACCAATAAATTTCTCTGGGCGTGTGCTTAATTCTATGGACAAATCTACAAAACCAAAATCATTCATTGTTACCAGAACAAAATCTATTATCTCAATAATCTCAGATTTTATCTGTTCTGGCATACAGAATATATGGGCGTCATCTTGAGTAAAGCCCCTCACGCGCAAAAGCCCATGCAAAACACCACTCTTCTCATGTCGGTAAACAGTGCCTAACTCGAAGAGACGCAGAGGTAATTCCCGATAGCTTCTAATCTTTGATTTATAAATTAAAATATGTCCAGGACAATTCATCGGTTTTAAGACGAACTCTCTATCCTCAATCTTAAATGTATACATATTGGGCAGATAGTATTCGTAATGACCAGAGGTCTTCCATAGTGTAGCAGCCATAATATGTGGCGTAATAACCATCTGGTAGCCTCTGAGTAGATGCTTTTCCTTTAAGTAATTCTCTATTATATTCCTCAGGACGGCTCCTTTGGGATGATAGAAAACTAAACCCGGCCCTGCCTCCTCAGGATAGAGATTTAGAATTTCTAATTGCGGAGCCAATTTGCGATGATCGCGCCTCTTTGCCTCCTCTAGATTCTCCAGATACTCCTCTAATTCCTCCTGTGTCTCAAAGCAGGTACCGTAAATGCGCTGCAACATAGGATTTGTTTCAATTCCATGCCAATATGCCCCTGCTACGGAAAGCAGCTTAAATGCCTTTATCTTACCCGTAGATTCTATATGTGGCCCACGACACAAATCGATAAAATCTTTACCGGTCTTATAAATCTGCACCTCTTCCTCGGGCAGGGCATTAATTAACTCCACTTTGTAATCCTCATGTAACCGAATAAAAATCTCTCGCGCCCTTTCCCTATCTATCCTCTCTGAAATAAACGGCTCATCATTGTCAATAATCTGCCTCATCCTCTCTTCGATTAAAGATAGATCTTTTTCTGTAAAGGGTTCCTTTCTATCAAAGTCGTAATAAAATCCATCCTCGATAGAGGGCCCTATTCCAAGTTTTACCTCTGGCCAAAGCTGTTTTACAGCTTGAGCCATTACATGAGCACAGGAATGTCGTAATATATCTAAATCCATCCCCTCTTAATACCTCCAACTATCCTGGTGGGCCCAAGAGGACTCGAACCTCTGACCTTCACGATGTCAACGTGACGCTCTAACCAGCTGAGCTATGAGCCCGTGTTCTCCTAACAATTCTCTATGAGATAAATCAAGGCAGCTCGGCTCCACACCATGGACAGAATCTCCAATTTCCAGAACATCTCTCTTTACAGATAGGACAAATTTTATGCGGAGAAAGAGCCCCTAAAGGCAATCTCCATTTAAATTCTCTTTCGCCTAATCTTACCCAAAATGCCCCCTCGCTCTTGGCATCGGCGATACACTGGCCCCTTACACCCTTAGCCGGAAAAAGAAAAAAATGCATATTTTTCCCCATCGGCCCAAGCACATTGACCAATACTGGCTTCATCACCGATAAAAAATTTTGGGCATCAGGACTGATTTTATCTTTTGCAAGAGGTAGATATTGAGAACCCCAATAATCTCTAATACTGATAATAGACCGAATATCCATCTCGGAT
>JAOZPD010000116.1 GCA_029932935.1 Candidatus Omnitrophota bacterium
TAAATTGGAAAACATTCTCTCTACTCGTCGATCTCGCATATGACGCATTATTCCTCCTACGCTATAACCCTCAAATGCTAATCTTAGCATCATCAGAGGAAAATTGCCAAAATGTCCACTTACTAAAATTACTCCTTTCCCTTTAGAAAGAGCTTTGTCCAAAATATGTTTATTTACTAATATGGCCTGTTTTGCCAAAAGTTGTGGCCTATTCATAAAAAACACTATCTCTACACCAGACTTTGCCATAGAGACAAAGCAATCCTCTGCAATCTTTCTTATCTGTACAGGTGACTTTTCTCGGTCGAAAGCAATAGCAAGACTTTCTAAGGCAATTCTTCTCTGTCTGAAAGCAAGTAAAAAGGCAACTTTAGCTACCACTCTTGCAAATATATAAAGGCAATGCCAAGGCAAAAATCTAATTATCAAAGAGCAGACTACTAATCCCAACCAACCGAATAATCGACTGACTGTTTTCCTTATCTTTTTCCAATGCATTTTTGAATTATAGCAAAAGACTTAAGAATTGCAAGCAAAAATTAATACATCTATAATCAAATTAGCGGGATAATAAATATTACAATTTATACCCTATCTTCCGTAAGAATTCTTTACGCCAAATCAAATCCTCTTGAGTCTCAAATCCTTGAGGAGAATATCCGTCAACTACACCTAAAATTGCACGACCCAAATCGGTTTGCCCTACAATAACCTCAACCGGATTTGCTGAGGCACAAAAGATCCTGCACACCTCAGGTACATTTTTAATCGCATTTAATACATTGATAGGAAAGCTATTCCGTAAGAATATAATAAAACTATGCCCGGCTCCTATCTGCATGGCATTCTCTTGAGCTATTTTTTTTAATTCTGCATCATTGCCTTCAGAACGTACCCGACACGCACCCGATGATTCACAGAATGAAATGCCGAATTTAATTCCTATCGCACTGGATATCAACACCTCATATAAATCCTCTACTGTTTTAATAAAATGACTCTGACCTAAAATAAGGTTCACATCCTCCGGCTTTCGTATCTTAACTACCTTCAATTCAAACATTCTTCCCTCCATTTATTTACAGAATATTTAACATTAAAACACTCCTTCAGTATAACTTTTGCAATATTCTCCGCTAATAGCCTGTTACCCTTAAAAGTGCAATGTCCAAAATCTCCACCGAACATATCACCAAAATATTCATCATAGCCCTCCTTCCTTACTACCTCCTTAAATATATTCTCATTATCTACAAAAATAACGCCTTCCCCATTATTATCGAAAATCCTCCTTAATACCTTTATACTACGCATCGGATATTGTACACAAACAAATTTGATTCCTCTCCTATCTAAAATTTCTTTAATTTTTCGATAATTATGCTGCGTAACAGGATTATAATAGCCTAACTCAATCTCGTTTGCTTTTTTATAATACTTATCAGCCAACGCCGGTCTATTCCACTCTTCATATAATACGGCTAATCCTCTATAAACTTTATCATCTCTAGGAATTAATTTAATTATTTTCTCAAACAACTCTTCGGCTTGACTAAACTTCTTTTGATCTATATAACATCTCCCTAATGTAATATATAAAGATATATCTTTAGGATCTAATTCTATAGCCTTCATAAGCAATAATTCAGCATCTGTAAAACTCATTTCATTCCGATAAAATGTCCCCAAAATCGAATATAATCTTGCATCTAAGGGATTTAATTCCATAGCTTTCTTGTATAACTCTTTAGATTTAGAAGTCATTCCTAATTCCAAATATGTGTGTCCTAATTCAAAATAAAGCCTGTAACTTTTATAATCTAATTCCATCGCTTTCTCAAGTATTTCTTTAGCCTGCTTAAATTTCCCCTCCGTATTATAAAGCTGACCTAACTCTACATATGCCGAATTATTTATAGAGGGATCTATCTCTATGGCTTTCTTAAACATCTCTTCGGCTCCACGAATTTCATTTTGATTTTTATACCATCGTCCTAAATCAATATATACGTGACTGTTCTTTAAATCTACCATTGCAAACTCACCCTGTGCATTCTCAATCTTATGATGTCTTTTTTTATCTTTATATATTTTTTTTACTTCTGTTTCTCCTATACAAAACTCACTATGTTCCTCTGATCTATAAATATTCGTCTCTTTAAGTTCATTGAATTTATTAATAAAATGCGACCAGAGTAATCTTATTAACTTATATATCTTAAGGTTCCTAAAAGATAATGCGTCTTCCGTATATATCTCAATGGTACCACCGTCATTTATACCCATCATTGCAAGCACCATATCTGGATTATATATATCTAAATTCTCTTCTAATTGAGCTACTATCATTGTTGTATTGGTTGCTGGTATACCCTTATTTATTACACTAAATTTTATCTCTATATCCTGCTGATTTAGAATTCTCTCAAGTTGAGAGGGATAAGAATCGTTTCCACCTAAAGCAGTCGTAGATTCACCTATACACATAATACGATATGTACCTTTCCTCTGAACAGCAATTCTATTTCTATACCCCTGAATAGATAAAAATAGAAATCCTCCAATCCTCAATCCTATTTCAAGTAAAACTATACATAAAAATAATCCAAATATTACTAGAAATATTTTTTGTTTAGTAGATATCATTATTATAATATTCTAAATATATTTTCTTTTATTTTAAATTAATATCTTTTATCTTCCTTCTAATACCTTAATAGGATCTATGGGTATCCCGTCCTTTCTTATCTCGAAATGCAAATGTGGTTGAATAGCGGGATATCTGGCATTACCTGTCTTGCCCACATATCCAATAATACTACCTTGCCGAATCCAGCTACCTGGTTTTACAAGGATATTGCTTAAGTGTCCATAAATAGTACTTAATCCTCCGGGATGGCGTAGTTCCACATAATAACCTAACCGTTTATGGAAACCCGCTTCAACGACTAATCCAAAGCTAGCTGCTTTAACATCCGTACCAATAAGTGCATACAAATCAATCCCTTCATGTAACCGGTTCCCTGCACGTAAAGCGCCAAATGCACCCGAGCCCATTCTGTCATTCCTAATGAGGAGCTGTTCCTTATATTCAATTGGACAAAGTATATACTCTTTATCTATAAAATAAAGTGTAAGGATAATAAAAATCAAAAACAGAAATAAAAATACTGATAAAAGTTTTTTTAACATTTTAATTGATATTATATAGAATCTTCAATTATGGAGAATTTGATAAAGAAGAATTATTCTTTATTTCTCTCCCTGACTCTGTTAAATACTACAGACATTAAGATAAATATACAAAATAAAATAAACCAATCCCCAAACCTCGTATAAAGGCTATTTGACCTCATAACAGAGGAAATCTCCTTGTTTTTATATCCAGCAATAAATGTCTGTTTCTCTGTAATCTTATCTATCAATGGATATATCTCTCCTGCAGGAGTAATAAATCCGGATATTCCAGTATTAGCCGCTCGCACTAAGTAAACACCATTTTCTATAGCTCGGAATACGGAAGCTTGAAGGTGTTGATAAGGACTAGGT
>JAOZPD010000117.1 GCA_029932935.1 Candidatus Omnitrophota bacterium
AAGAACCATCTGCTAAAAGAAGTAAAGCACTATGAAGGAATTTATGTTTCTTGATTTCCTGTTTCTTTGTTAATGGAATAAATCCTACCTTACGAGATTCTCTTGCCATATCTATTAATGTCTCGGCATAATATCTTGGATACACCTGTTCAGAAAAGAACAGACTCGTCAAGACCCTTAAGGTGGAGAGTAATGATTTTGGCGAATGGTAGACTATCATAGCAAAGAAAGTTCCACCAAATGTGATTAGAAAAGCAATAGGATTTAGAAAATACTTCTGCATTCCACCTGCGGAGATAATTACTATAATAAGTAGAAATCCTCCTATTAAGCCAATAAATGTTGTGAACCTCATTTTTGTCCTCCTGAACTATACTTTTCTCAATATTTGTAATACTTTATTTCTCGCCCTGGTTTCCTCTTTTTTAGGGATTTTTCCTAAGGCATTGATATCTTCTCTAATTATAGAAATTGCCCGTGATGACATATTCTTGTATATTTTTTCCATTACCTCTGCACTACATACTGATAGAAATATTGCTAAAGTAGGTCTATCTATTTTGAGTAATTGAGCTTCCAATATCCTATCATCAATGTCGATAATATCTTCAGCTAGAAAAACATTACCTCTTATTTTTCCCCATACTTCAGGTCGTCTCTCTTTTAGTAGATTAGCCAATCTTTCAGAGGTCTCATAATCAGAAGAATTTATAATACTTATAAGTTCTTCTTCTGTCTTTTTTATAATATGTTCCTCTTCCTTCAATCTTTTCAGTTTTGCCATTAACCTCTCTCTGAGAGGGACTATTTCAGATTTTTTCTTATTCTCAAGATTTAATATCTCTGTCAATAATTCTTCTTGTTGTTTTTCACTATAATTTTGTAGCATATTTTCAATAAGAATATTTCTATTTTTTTGTAACTGTGAGAGGAGTATAGCAATGTTTTCTATAGATTCATCACCAAGCAAAGACATTAGTTCATCTCTCTTTAAGTTATCTAGAAAAGAGAAATCTACAACTGCTGTTTTATCAATTTCCTCAGTATCACTAACGATTTTAACAGGCATTGGACCTTTATCTTCTGGTTTAAATCTCTCTTTTGCTCGTTCTAAAGGTGATGGTGGAAAGACTTGGTCTTTATATGCAGTCTCGGGCTCGGTTGCAGAAGCCACTCTCTTAGATAGCTGACTCCCGAACGCATTTCCAACTCTTCTCATACTTAATGGAATTACTACAATCAATCCAATAAGAATAACTAACAAACTAAGCATCATTATATACCAATTAATATTTCTCTCTTTTAATATAGTTCGTTGGATAGTTTGCTGAGTAAACAAGTTATCCATCTTTAATATATTTATCTTATCTCCTCGCGCATGGTCAAATTTGAACCACTTATTTAAATACCGCCTTATCAAGTCAATCTTATCCTTACTTGTTTCTCTATCCACAAATACTGTAATTAGCACCTTATCTATCTCAGTTTGGAGCAATTTGTTACTTATATCAGTAGTCCTCAAGACTGGTATTGCTGGGAGCTTGACCGCTCTATCTAAATCAATTTTCCTTTCTATTCCAGAGGGATATTTTAAGTTAATATCAACTATAGCAATTACATCACCAACTATTGGATATAGTAGAGCTCTTATCCAATTAGATAACTCCTTCTCAATATTTAGTTCGTTAACAACAGTAAGAGATAATCTTTCATAATCAGTAGTCCCAACTGATTCTAAATCTTGTGGCAACAGATTTGATGTAAGACAAAGAGCCATTACTAATAATATTATGTTTTTCATAACTACCTCTCCATTTTCCCTTAGTTTTATCTTATTATTCTTTTTATAATCCACTCAAGCTTTTGATAATATCTTCTATTTCCTTATTCTCAGGATTGATTTCATAGGCTTTTTTCCAATATTCTATTGCTTCTTCCTCCTTACCTTGTATATACAAGATGGAACCTAATCGCAAATGTCCGTATTCCAATTCTGGAGCAATCTCTATTGCAATTCTACATTCTTTCTCTGCCTCATCTAAGTCATTTGAGTAATAAAATTCTAAAGATTTATAAAGGTGTTGCAGTGCTTGATTAACCTTTTCCACAGATGGCACTTCTATAAATAGAGTATCTTTTAATATCCTCTGAACAAGCACAGTATCAACGATTTCTACCCTTCCCTTTCCTGTGCGAAATGAATATTCAAATGGGGTCATCTTATTAGGTTCCTTATATAAATCCTCAGAATGAACCTTAACTTTTACAGTATCCCCTGGTCTGAAGTCCTGTTTTGGTGTTATATCTATCAATACTAAATTATTATTATCGCCATAAGAACGATAATAAAGATTCTCATCACCTGGATGATATTCCTCATCTTTTACAAATATCTTTGTAGAGTCAAGATTAACACCGGACCGATGGTCAGTTATAAGAAAGTTAACATGGGTATTAAGAGGGACATTTCTCTGTTTTGGCATAGGATATAAATCAGTAATATAAGGAGGGTCTGCATCCTTTTTTATTTCAAAGTGAGTAATAGTGGTATATAGCCGAAAACCTAAATAGTAATATCCAGAGGAGGACTCAAAGTCGTGAGAATATCTTACAGAGGAGTTTATGGTAAGATATGTAGTTTTGAAAATCTTAAATTGCCATCCAATATAACTATCTTTAATTGTATCGCACTTGGTCTGTTTAGATATATCAAATGAGAAGCCGAGAGAAACAAATTTATCATTATATCCACTTTGAATTTTAAGGTCCTTTAATAAATTATATTCTATTCCACCATAGAGATTCAGATTTGATTTGTTAATATCATTTATATCTTGTAGTTCTACATCAGAGGAGAGAAGGAGTTTTTCCCATTTATAGGCAAGTCCTAATGTAGTTTTAATGGGCAATTTTTCTTTATTCTCACTCTCTAATTCCAACTTTGGTCTATTGATATTTTTTGCAGAAAGTCCTATGTTAAATCTTTTGAATGGTTCCCAGAACATGCCTGATGATATAGAGATGCAATCTGCTTCTTGAGATGGATTTTCAACCATAGCAGTTATTTCTCGAGAGATTCTTAAAGCACTGACTCCGATTGACAATTTCTTTCTTGGTAGAAGCCTGCAAGCAAACTGAATTCCTATCATATCCTCTGAATATACATCTGACCCAGCAGTGCTACCCATCAGTGAAAAAATACCTAATCTCTTAATAGGTATCACCAAAGAGATATTAGAAAATTTGTTTTGAGTTTCTTCTGGCTTAAAAGAACTTCCAAAACTTACAGCAATCTCCTGAAATTTTAATTTTCTCAACATTGCTGGATTCCAATAACTTGCATAAGCATCTTTAGCAACAGAAGTATAAGCATATCCCATTGCACAAGCCCTTATACCAGGCCTAAACTCCAAGTCAGCTAATAAAAATGAAGGTAATAAGATTATGAAATAAAATAATAGTTTTCTTACCATATTTTGACTTCCTATATTTTTTAATCTAATTATTGAATAAAATAATGTGTC
>JAOZPD010000118.1 GCA_029932935.1 Candidatus Omnitrophota bacterium
TTAAAGAGGGAAGAGTGCCCTTTTTTGTTGATCACAGATCATCTCTTTTTATCAGAAGGGATTTCTTGACAGTATGATAAATATATGTTATACTCTGATTAGACAATTAGTAGAAGGAATACGAAAGGGCAAACTCAGGGTAACCTGGGGACGCAAAGCAGTGCTTCCCGACTTGTCGGGAAAGGCAGGCTGCCGAAGTTCTATGTGTATCTCAGGTAGGTTTGCCTGAGATTTTTTTTTAAAAGTCCTTAAAAGTGTCAGGTACAAAAACAAAAATCTTGAAGGTGCCAGGCACAGAGAAATTATTTAGGAGAAATAAATGCCCAGGTTACCCAGAATATATATAAAAGGTGAGCTTTATTATATAACTTGTCGGGGGCTGCATAAACAGAATATCTTTAGGGACGAAAAGGATTACTCAATGTTTTTAGAATTATTAAAAAAATATAGACAGCAATATAAGATTAAATTATTTTCTTATGTTCTTCTTCCTGACCATCTACATTTATTATTAGAGATGTCTGGTGAGGGAGAGCAGATTTCTTCTTTTATGCATGATTTGAATAATGCCTATACTAAATATTTCAATGGTCGTTATGAACGTAAAGGGCATCTTTTTCGAGGAAGATTCAAAGCGGCGTTAGTGGAAAAGGAGCCAAATCTGATCAAATTAACAGCTTATATACATCTTAATCCTAAGAGGCTTAATTTGGTTAATACGCCTGAGGATTATTCATATAGTAGCTACAGATATTATTTAGAGCCTGGGCTTATAGAGCAATTTGATATCAATCAAGAGATAACCGAGGTTTTAAGCCTATTGCAGGAGATTACCTATGAGGAGTTTACTGAGGGGATGACTGATGAACAGGCTAACGAGTTACACAGGCGTTTACAACGAGGAGGAATTGTTGGTTCAGAGGGATTCGTTAAAAGGGTAAAGCAGGAGGTATTTAAATATCACTCCAGCACTCATAAACAGGGATCTGCTGGTAAGTATTCACGGTATAAATTTTTCATTATTGGAGGTAGCTTTCTGTTGATTTGTATTGCGGGTGCGGTGGGGTTGTATTTTTACTATATGGCATTGAAGCCAGGACAGATTAAGGATGCACAGAGAATGATGGCTAAGGCAATAGGCAGAGCAGAGGAGTTAGATAGTAGCGAGTGGGAGGTGAGGCTTATTCCTGCCTCAGGCGGAAAGGAGAGGATAGATACTATTAGTTTTATGGGGGGTAAATTTATTTCAGGTAGACTTAATACTGCTGGCTACTCCTCCTCCAATTATTCTATTACAATTGAAGAGGGCGGCAAGATTGTCTGGGAGACGATGCAGGCTGGTCCCGAGGGGACAGCCTCTTGGCATGGAGAGATTGAGCAGGGGAGAATGAGAGGGGTTTTAAGCCTGCGGCAGAAGGGAGAGAAGCCGCAGGATTTTTCATTTATAAGTATAAGATACAGGAGGAAGAGATAAGATGAGTATGCAGAGAAGCAAAAGGATAACCTTACAAGCAATCTATTTTATAGTGGTAATAATGAGCATATGTTTATTCTATTTTTTTCATAACGCATTTGCACAGGATAAATATGTAAAGGAAATAGTGATTAAGGTTGAACATAATATTATCGCTCTACCTGGTAATCAAGTGGTAAAGGTTCCTCTTTCTGCAGCAAGGGTGAGATCTACTGAGTTAAGAGAGCTTAATAAGAAATATAATGCACTCAGTATTGAGAAGTTATTTAGATTAAAAGAAGATGCTAGAGTAATAAAGAAGGATGATAATAAGGAGGAGGTAGATTTAGGTAGATTATTTACAAAGAAAATAAAAAAAGAAATGGAGTCTAAGGATAAACAAGTTATTGAAGCAGAGGATATATTCTTAATACAATTTGAATCTGAGAAAGAGATTAATATCTCACAGTTGATAGATGATTATAAGCAGCTTCCAGTTGTTAAATATGCCGATGAGGTAATAAGAAAGAAATAGAAAAATAAATAGAGAAGGCAATGTTATTATATTGTAGAAAATATATTATTGAAGAAGAAGTTAGAAGATCATGAATAATAAGAAGGCATTATTATTGTTTTTAGTAATTATGACTTTTTGTGCTTATCTACATGCAGAAGAAATAATCAAGAACGGTCCTTATAAGGAATATTACAATAGTGGCGCGTTAAAGATGGAGGGATATTATAAGCACGGTAAGAAACACGGTATTTTTAGAGAATATAGTGAGGTAGGATTGTTGATATGGGAAAAGACATATAAGAATGATAAATTAAATGGTATTTGCAGACAATATAGTGAAAATGGCAAACTGATGTCAGAGTGGAGATTTAAGAACGACGAGCCGGTTGGAGTGGCGAGAGAGTATTACGAGAATGGAGTTCTATTAAGAGAAAGTGATTATAGAAAGAGGGCGAAAGGTATAGTGATTGTTAAAGAATATTATGAGAATGGAGAGATTCTGTCTAAGAAGATATATAAAAATAATGCGTTGGTAAGTATAAAACAATACGACAATAATGGCAACATTGCTCTTGAACAGGAATATTAAGGGGGCGATTAAGATGAAAAATATAATTAAGGACATGGTTGTAAATAGATGTATTAAGATATTTTTTGTATTTATTTGTTTAGGTTTTATATTTTATCTTACCGCTCCTCCTGCTTTTGCAAGGACCAAAGTGCAATCTGGTGAGACACCTGTGCTTACTCAGACGGATTATACTATTAATATTGAAACTGTAGATACTAGTAAATCAATTATTTTATTTTTATTTAGGACAGAATACGATACAACATATAATAGAAGACCATCATCTCATTGCTGGGCAGCTAGATTTACTGATGCTGGAGGGGCTCCGATAAGTCCTTATGGCGGGAGTGCTTCATATATTACCTTTCATAGAGAAGAGGGGTCTTCAAATCAGGAAGCAGCTATTACTTGGTATGTTATTGAATCCGATGTCTTTGAAGTAGAATATGTAGAGACTTCATTTTCTGCTGGCGAGACAGGTACTAGTATCGATCAGACTATTGATCTCTCTGGAAATATTGATTTTGTTTCTGGTAAGTCATTTGCTATTTCTAGGGCCACTAATTGTACAAGTACAGACGCAGAGGATATGAATTCTCTTAATTTTACTACTCAAATTTTATATGATACTGGAAGTGGAGGTGTAGATCAGATAAGATTAAGACGCTATCCAGCAGAAAATGGAGCAACTCCTAGCTGTACTGTTTGGACATTTGTAGTGAAATTGCGAGATGACTCTACTGTTTATCAAGGCGAATCATATATGGATATAGATTCTTTTTTGGCAGTCTCCGATTTACCAAATCCAGTAGACCGTACAAAATCAATTATGCTTTTCGGAACAAGGTTGGCTGAATCGGCTTTGGGCGCTGAGCTTCGTGGAGCAATAACTTCAGATACCCAAGTTGGATTTAATAGACGATATTCGGGTAGTAGTGTCGATGAGTCTTATGCTTACTGGTATGTTATTGAGTTTGGTG
>JAOZPD010000119.1 GCA_029932935.1 Candidatus Omnitrophota bacterium
CAGAAATTAACTACAGGGATTTTATAAGGGAAGATAGTACTTAAATAGGCTAAAGGTTACAGAAAATGAAATTATTGAATAAGGGATTTACCCTGATTGAAGTTATATTTACTGTAGGTATTCTTGCCTTCTGTCTTTGCGGTCTGCTCGTTACTTATATTAATATGTTTATCCTTGGTGACCTTTCCCGTAGCTTTAGCCTGGCTTCCAATGCTATTTTAGATAAGGTGGAGGAAATAAAAAATTGCGCCTTTGATAATCTGCCCTCTTATAATGGAGCCAGGTTTGATTTAGATGGTTTTTCTTCCACTGATTCTAAAGGCATAATTGAGGTGAGTGATACAACCTATTCTGACTTAAAAAGGGTGAGAATCGTAGCCTGTTTTAGAAGTCGCAACCGTTTAATTGGTGAAGATGTAAACCTCAATGGCGAATTAGATGCTGGAGAGGACGCAAATGGCAATGGCCGCTTGGACTCGCCAGTTGAGGTAGTAACCCTGATTGCAAAATGAAAGAAGAGGGGTTTAGTTTAATAGAGATGATGGTAGTGCTTCTTATCCTTACCTTTCTTTTTGCGGCGATATTTACAGCATTAACCGCATCTGACCGCAGCTGGAGTATCGGACAGAATAAGCTTACCGAGCAACAAGAAGCAAGGAAGGCGATGAGCGAGATTACCAGGCTCCTGCGTCAATCAAATCCTGAATGGACTGATGAATCGGGTAATTCTTATCCCGTAAGCATAACCTCGGGCAACAGAATTGATTTCTATATTCCTAGTTTTGCCCAGGATGGGCAAATCAATACTTTTAAAAAGGTAACATTTAAACTTAACCCTGATGAACCTCGCCAGCTTTTAAAAAAGATAGGTACTGCTGATTCAGTGGCGGTAGCACAGGAGATTGAGAGTCTTGATTTTGGCGGGGGCTGTGCCGGGTGCAGTGCTTTTAATTGCTCAACTATTGCTGATGATTGCCCCCAGGTTAAAATTGCAATCAGAACAAGGAGAGAGACTGAAGCCGGATATACCTTAGCTTCTCAGGTTACCCTGAGAAATATAAATGTGGTTATTCCGGAGGGCGTAGAGGTGGAGGAGCCAGAGGAGGGTGAGTTTTAATGATGAATCAGAAGGGGGTTGTTCTTGTTATTTCCGCGGTGGTAGTTGCCATAGTCCTGGTTTTAACCGGAGTATATTTCTCTGGCATAGTTAACGAGAAGGGCTCTGTTGAGCGCCAGAGGTTTGTCTTGCAGGCAACCAGCCTGGCTGAGGCAGGTCTTTGTCAGGGAATCGCTGAATTAAGAAAGCAGATTCGCACAGACTTGCGCAACAATGTTGGCACAGAGATTAGCCCTGCTACATTTGAGTCGTATATAGATGGGACTAAAGATAGTTTAGATTTCTTATGTGATTTTGCCGGGTTTAGCCGAACTGGCGATGAAGAGGTAACCCTTAATATAAACTCCCTGCCGCTTGATAGCGGGGTTGAGGGATTTTATACAGGCAATATCATTGTCAAAAAACAACAGGATACAGATGGTGATGATATTGAGGCTTATTCTCCTTCGGCCAATGTATTTAAGTTTCCCTATCAGTTTATAATTGAGGCTACTGGTAGCGTTACCAAAACAAGCCCGGCAGTTCAGAAATCGTTGCGTTTCCTGCCAGGAGAGATTAATATTGGAGGGGTCAGCACTAAAGTTGGAGAGTTTGAGGTTACCGTGCAGCGGGGTAATTTTGCCCGCTTTGCCCTTTTTACCTGCCATCACCGCTCACCGAGAGGTTATACCGTCTGGTTTACTGAACGGACAAATTTTACCGGCCCGGTGCATACGAATGAGCGCTTTAGTTTTGCTAATAATCCCGGAGCACATTTTACTGAAGAGACAACTCAACACCTTAGTAAGGCGCGTTTTTATAATGGCGGCTGGTCACGTCTTTTAGATGCGGATAGCAATCCACCCTATGATGTGCCCAGCTTTGATAAAGGCTTTTCTCGCGGTGTTGATATATTAAATCTGGAATCAGCAATCACTCAGTCAGATTTGAAAGAGCAGGCTTTAGGGGATATGGCTGAGCCAGGTACAGACGGTATTTATATTCCCAATGATGGCGCGGCAGTTACCGGAGGAATATATATACGGGGCGATTCTACAATTGATATGCAAGTAGATGCAGATAATAATGCGGTTTATACAATTACTCAAAAGAGAATCACCAAGAAGAAGAAGATAATCACCATCACCAAGATAATTACCCTTGATTACGTGAATAATCAGACTAAGATTCAAACTGGTGAAGACACAGAAATTTATTCTGGCCTGCCACTTGGTAAAGACGGTGAAGGTGTAATTGTATATACTAAAGGCGACATCGATAGTCTTTCGGGAACTGTACAGAAGGATAGCCAGGTAACCATATCCAGCGAAGACGATATAGTAATTACCGGTCATATTCGCTATCAGGAATATGATGAGGCGCCTACATTGAATGCTGAGGATTACACCAATCTTCTGGGTATCCTTTCCTGGGGTGGAGATGTGCGCATTGGAACAAGCGCACCGAATGATTTAGAGGTGCATGGCATTGTAATGGCTCCTCATGGTATATTTACCGTGGATAATTTTCGTCGGGGTTCTCCGCGGGGAGTGGTTACTTTACTGGGCGGGGTGATTACTGATTTTTACGGCCCCTTTGGCACATTTCGGGGGACTACCCCACGCTCAGGTTATGGCAGGAATTTCGTTTATGATGCCCGGATGCTTGAGGGAATGGCTCCGCCTTATTTTCCTGTTCTTACTGATTTTATCTCTTTTGATGATGGAGGGCTGGATAACAGATTGGTCTGGGAGGATAGGGGATAGAAACAGGAGGTTAGCATTGAACAAAAAAGCAAAAATATTCTTTATAATTTTTATCGGGTTAGCCATAATTTTGATTCTTATAGTTAATCTAATTATTAAGGGATATGAAAGAGAAGCTATACATCTGCCACTGTCAGAACAGGAAGAGATAAAGCCAGAAGAGATAAGGCCGATAGAGCCAGCGAAACAGGAAGAATATATTGAAGAAGATGAGGAAATAGAGCAAGAGGGTTTGGTATCCGGCCCACTTATTTATTAAGTTAGGCGTTACTCTATTACAATGATATTTGTTTTTAGCACAGATTAAGGTAAGTTAACAACCAGAAAAACATCAATTTCAACCCATTCTTGACATCGCAAAGACGCTAAATTACCGCAAAAGCGCAAAGAATTTTTGCGTTTTAGCGATATGCAGAGAGTACTTCTTAAATTGGCTAACAGATTAGCACAGAGGAATCCAGCCCTTGCGTGCAAGGGCTGAGTGAAAAGCTACAAGATGACCACAGATATTGTTGGTAATATTTGTGGTCATCTGTTTTTTAATTTGCGATCATCTGTGCAATATGCAAATGCTATTTTGTAGATAAACAGTCAATTTAACAACTCAGTATTCCAAAGGATGCACGCAGATAGATGGAAGGA
>JAOZPD010000120.1 GCA_029932935.1 Candidatus Omnitrophota bacterium
AGTGGGATTGCTGGGATCTGGTTCGTCTGATGTTCCGTCGATTAGTTTTAGTTTTACCATCTTCTTAGCGGGCAGGCTCACGAATTCCCCTCGTTTAGCGACTATAGTGCGACAGGGTTTATCACCTGACTGCGGCTCGTAGATGCGAATGTGATTAAGCCTGTTCCCTTCGATGTGATAGATAAAGATAATATATTTCTCAAAGGAATTAATGAATGTGCCTGCTTCAAGGGCAGCAGCAGGGCTTTTTATTCCAATTGAGCTCAGTGTTCGACGGGAGGCAAAGTGTGCATAAGGGACGAGGCGATCATTAAAGATTACCAGAACGAGACTCAAGATTAAACCCACGGTTAATAACGGCATGATAACTAAGCGCAGGATACTTATTCCGCTTGCACGCATAGCGATAATTTCATTGTCGCTGGAGAGTCTGCCCAGAGACAATAACACCGCTACCAACACAGAAATGGGCAGGGTATAAGTAAGCAGGGCGGGGATGAGGAAGCCGAATAGCTTGATTATGCTGACGATATCGACTCCTTTATTAACAATCAGGTCAACCAAGCGGATTAAATTCCCCAGTAACATAACCAGCGTTAGTACAGCAAGGGAGACAAAAAGGGGGCCAAAGAATTCCTTGAGGATATAACTTCGTAAGATTCTCATTTTTAATTCGCTATGGTTATAGCCAGAACAGTAACTGCCCCGGCGGATTTCATTACAGCCGCTGCCTCCGAGCAGGTGGCTCCGCTGGTTAATACATCATCTATTAAAATAATATTTTTGCCTTTTATCTCTGCTGGATTATGTAATGCAAAGCACCCATTTATATTTTCCCATCGTTTATCCTCGCTTAACTCCATTTGGGCGTGGCGATGATATTTGCGCCAGAGATTAGAAGAGGAAAACGCGAGTGAGAATTCTTTGGCCAGGCGTTGAGCCAATAGCTCTGCCTGATTGAATTCCCTTTCTCTCAATTTGGTTCTATGTAGCGGCACGGGTATCACCAAATCGTAAAGCCTCAGGTTTATTCTATATTGCTTGATAAAATCAATTAATAATCTGGATAGCGGCAAGGCAAGATGGTCTTTATTCTGATATTTATATTGATGGATGAGCTCACGGATAATCCCCTCATATTTACAGGGGCTTAGAGCACGGTCGAAAGAATAATTTTTTCTTCTGCAGCTAAAACAGACCTTGCTGGATATCTCTGCTGCCTGCATCTGTCTTCCGCAGATAGCGCATAGCGGCGGATTGTTTTTTTTGATTCCAGCCCAACAGTTATGACAGAGCAGGCCATCTATGGAGTCACCTCTTAAGGGTACACGGCAGGACAGACAGATTCGTGGGTAGGCAATATTTAAAATATGCTTTAGAAAGAGCCTCAAGCAGTTAGAGATTTTATCTTTTTTTTCTGCGGTATCTAAGTGTTTTACCGGTTCCGGCATACCTTAATATAATAACAGCAAATAAATTTTTGTCAATTGACAGTTATATCTATGCGTAGTAAAATACCACACAGAATGGCAAAGGCTGATATCAAGAGATATAAACGTAGATTATTGCAGCTCTTGAGGACCCAGGCTCTCAGGAGGGGTAGGGTAGTTTTGAGTTCTGGCAGGATTAGCAGCTATTATTTTGATGGCCGCCTGGTCACATTAAGCGCTCAGGGTGCTTATTTGGCAGCAAACATAATCATAGATTTAATAAGGGATAGACATGTGTCTGCTGTTGGGGGTCCTACGCTGGGGGCTGATCCTATAGTGGGCGCGGTGGTTTGCTTGGCCGCAGAAAAGGGCATGAAATTGAATGGTTTTATTGTGCGTAAGGCGCCAAAGGGACATGGCATGCGCAGATTGATTGAGGGGCCAGGCTTGGTTAAGGGTAGCCGGGTTATCCTGGTAGATGATGTGGCTACTACCGGCGGCTCGCTAATCTCGGCGAAGAAGATCCTGGATAAGCAGGGTGTGATAGTAGATTGTGTAATTGTAATCCTGGATAGAGAGGAGGGGGCGAGGGAGAACTTGGCCAGGGTAAACTGCCACCTCATTCCTCTCTTCACCAAGAGGGACATCCTCTAACCCAATCGAGGGACATCCTCTATGATGAATATAAGGCTGTCCCCCCTTTTCCTTGTGATGAGGAGGATTCTTTCAATTTAGAATATTTCAGAGAGAGTTGATGCAGATTCCATTTGTAGATTTAGGTTCACAGTACAAACAGGTAAAATTACAAGTTTTTCGTCATCTGGATAGACTCTGCAAACGGGGCAATTTTATCCTCGGGGAGGAATTAGATAGATTTGAGCAAGAATTTGCTGAGTATTGTCAGGTGAGATATGCTATTGGTTTAGCCTCAGGTACCGATGCACTTTTTTTAGGGCTATTAAGTTTAGGGATCGGTAAGGATGATGAGGTGATTGTACCGGTTTTTACATTCATTGCTACTGCATTAGCTGTTTCGCATGCAGGAGCCAAGCCAGTATTTGTAGATATCGATGAGCACACATATAATATTGATATTGATAAGATAAAGAGGGCAATCACCAGAAGAACACGCGCGATTATCCCCGTGCATCTTTTTGGCCAACCGGTAGATATGCAGCCGATTATTAAGATCGCTGATAGATATGGCTTGAGGGTTATTGAGGATGCTGCGCAGGCTCACGGTGCAGAATATAAGCCGATGCTTAGAAGGGTCGGCTCAATGGGGGATATTGGATGTTTTAGTTTTTATCCTACCAAAAATTTAGGTTGTTTTGGGGATGGCGGGATGATTGTAACCAATAATAAAAAGATTTACCGCCACTTGCGCATCCTTCGAGATAGCGGAAGAGTCTCTCGCTATATACACGGGATCAAGGGTTATAATTCTCGCCTTGATACTCTTCAGGCAGTTATTTTGCGGTCAAAGCTTAGATATCTTGACAGGTGGAATAAGATGCGCCGCAGAAATGCTGGCTTATATACAGATTTGTTAAAGGGCAATCGTAATCTAATCTGTCCTCAGGAGGCTTCTTATGCCCGTCATGTTTATCATATTTATGCTCTGCAGATTAAGAAGAGAGACAGGGTTGTTAGTTATCTTAAGCGAGAGGGTATTAATGTATTTATTCATTATCCGCTGCCTCTTCATCTTCAGAGGGCATATAAAGATTTAGGTTATAAACGAGGAGATTTCTCTGTGGCAGAAAGGGTTGCCCACCGCATTGTCTCCTTACCAATGCACCCCTTCTTAAAGCGCTATGAGATACAGTATATAGCTAATAAGATTTTACAACTTTTAAATTGAGTACAACAATGTATCGAAAAATATTAATTATTAATCCTTTCGGCATTGGCGATGTGCTTTTCTCAACACCCCTGATTAGAAATCTAAGATATTACTACCCAGATGTATTTATAGCTGTAGCAACCCAGAAAGAGGTCAG
>JAOZPD010000032.1 GCA_029932935.1 Candidatus Omnitrophota bacterium
TGCTGGAGTCTGGCCTCCTGGGGGGTTACTCCTGGTAGGCGGCGGGCGGGGTCGGATGTAGCAGATAGTGATGCGGAGACTTGCCCATTAGACACCTCTGCATATTGCCTCCTAAGATCTTCTACAAACTTGAGATTATATACCAATGCCCCATCTGGCTCTATAGAATCAAACAATGCTACCTCGACAATCCAGGGACTTCCATCTGCTGCTACTAAAACACTCGCATCCACAATTCTATATCCACGATTAGCAATCGCCATAGCTATATGTTGAAGTTTATCAAAGAACTCCTGAGATTGAACACCAGCCTGTTTTAATGGCTGACCTTCGATAAATTCCATTAATATAGCCGTGGGATATTCGC
This sequence comes from Candidatus Omnitrophota bacterium, assembly GCA_029932935.1. GTDB lineage: Bacteria > Omnitrophota > Gorgyraeia > Gygaellales > JAHJCI01 > JAOZPD01. Next base: position 368 of record JAOZPD010000032.1, read on the forward strand.
GATATACACGAGGTATTCCCACAACACCAGCAAGCGATCCTAATACCTGATATTCTTTAGATACAGGTGATTTATACATCTTTAATGCTCGCATTTGACCCCTATCTCTAACAGCCACAACAACCGCATTTCCCCCATAACCTACTACTCTAACATATTCCAACTGAGAATCTATCTCTGAGACGAGAGGATATGGTGGATATTTAGACAAGCGTGCAATATTCTCTGTGATATGCGCAACCCAGTATTCAATGGTTGCCTCTTCTCCTTTATTAGAGAAGACATGCAGGTATTGCCGATGTTGTAATAGAAAATCTCTATAGATATCCACCAATCCTGAATCCAATGGCCTTCCATCACGATTATTTCTCATAATCCTGTGTTTGAGTTGTCTATAAAACAGATCTCGATTCACTTTATCCTGATATTCAGAGACGAATGGTGCTTCACTCATATATGCCTCAATACCCATAAGATAGAGACCAACAAGAAAACGATCAACAACCTCTCTTTCCTTCTGTACCTGCCTCTCTAATCTTCCAATATGCCCCTTACCATACCCATAGACTGTGTATCCCTCTTCTAAAAGTTGTATTATCTGAGCATCAGAGAGAACATTATAGGCATCAATGATAACTGCGGGTGAGCCCTCCCTTATCCAAGTGAGCCTATCCACCTCGAAATCTGCGTATTCGCTATGATTGACTGCAAAGATAATAACATCCGCATCGCTCATTGAGGTATATATACTTCCCTGATTTAAGAATACAATATCTAAAGAGGGATCCTGTTCTATCTCTATCCATCTTTCTACATAAGGATCATGAACCACTACCTCTGCCCCTAATTTAATAAATGCACGAGCAACGGTCTCGGTGGGTGAATATCGAGTATCTCCTACACCGGACCTATAAGCTGCCCCCATAATGGTTACTTTTACTCCCTCAAACCGGCTTCGCCCTAAACCTCTCTGAGCAAACTGCACTGCCCGCAGTGCTCTTAGGTCATTAATAGCGATTGCGCGTAGGATAAATAACGAAGCTGTCTGCTCCATACCAAAGAACTCTACCGCTGCGCACAAAGCCAGCAGAGCATCTTTGGGCAGGCAATAACCTCCTACGCCAATAGTAGGCACCCCTATATTACTATGAGTGGAACGCATACGAATACCAGCGGTGATATCCCAGAGATTGGCCTGCATATGCTCGGCTAAAAGGTCAAAATCATGAGTCATTGCTATTACAATGCTTCTATATGTATTTTCTAAAACCTTGGCTAACTCTGTCTCTACAGGAGTGGTCAATACATGCAACGGATATTCCTCCACATTAATGATACTCCTGAAAAACTCTACCGCTGCCTCTTTGCTTCTCTCATCTCTTGCTGAGACCTGACGTGGATAATTATAGATAGATTCCATATAGTGGGGACCTGGCATTACCCGTTCGTAAGAATGCGCCACCATAACTGGCTGGTTATATCCTCTCTCTGTACGTATCCTCTCTAATATAGGAATAGCAATTCTGTCTGTGGTTCCTGGAGGCACAGTAGTCTCAATTATGACCAAGGCATCCTCTCTCATATATCGAGCCACTTCCTCTATAGCTTTTGTAAATACCCTAAGATTCATCCTCGCTTCTCGTCCGTAATAAGCAGCGACTCTATCTATATTGTCTACTGTAAGCCATTGGCTGGAATCCGATACCTCATCCATAACCATATCCAATACCTCTTGGATATGAGGTTTATCTACACAGAACGGCACATCCACTACAATGATATCCGCATATCTATAGGCCTCTTTGGAAGTGGTAGCTATAATTGTTCCCTTACGTACTGCACGCAATAAAAACTCCTCTACTTTCGGGTCTGCAGCTCTGATAGGAGAGATACCTTGATTAATCAAATCCACTCTATCCTGATTGCAAGGAAGGTCTACGCCAATAACTCCGTATTCCTGGCCTTTTTCTGCGTTAGCAATAACTGAAGCCATGGCCTGACCAACAAAACCTAACCCCTGAACAGCGACAATCTTACGCCCCTGTGCTCTCTGGGTTTGGACCCAAGAAGAAAGACCGGGATCAATCTCTTCTGTATCATCCTCTGTTCCTTGCTCTTTATCCCCTCTTCTTCTCTGTCTTCTTGTTAAAGTTGGTAATACTAAACCACCTACAGGGATAAAGAGAATAGAAATGTCTGGCAGATTACTCCTCTGTTGTATTACTTGGCCCCTCTCCTCTAAAACATTCTGGATAGTATTTGCAAAGATCGTACCATTATTCTGAACAACCAACAATATCTCATTTACCTCCCATGCTCTATCTTCCTGCGCCCTATCCCAATAGGTCTCATATAAACCAGGTGTCTCTCTATTCTGAGTAAGGGTTGGGCCGGAGACTATCCAACCCCCCATCTGTTCTTCTCTAGTAAGGCCGGGAATTCTATTATTGTTTGGCTCGAACCACAGGATATCATGAGGATGCTGAATATCCCCCACCCCAATCATAAATGACTCGCCAAATATATTCCTCCCTCCCACAACGCTCTCCCATAAGCCCAAAGCTGCATTAAGATATCTGGTATCGTAACCCTCAGACCCCCTCTCCAGAAGGTAAACCTGATCAATAAGCAAAAGCAGGCTTGCTTTATCCAACCTCTGTCTATTGGACCCATGAGACCAACCATCGTGGATATCATTCCTTACCCCAGCGCCAAATGGATCATCTGAGGCTAACTCAAGAATGTAATCTCCAGTGGCTAATAGCTCTGTGCGTGCTATAGTCCTAATTTCCTGCAGGTCATATCTATTTGCAATCTCATCGGTTAAAAGGGCGATGCGAGCCCGTGCTAAACTATCATGTCGACTATCCATAAATGTAACAAAGCTACTTAGCTCCGTGCTTTGAATATATTCCGCAAGTATATCTGGATTAAGGGTATAATCTTCTACAGCCAGTGCTTCATTAAATAATTCTGGATAATAGTAACTAAACTCCAACAGGCTAATCGCTGCTAAGACCCTCTCATCCCTGTCTAAATCAGGTCTACGTGGTTCTCCTTGACTAAAATACGATACCTGAGGATGAGACTCTAAGAAACGCCAAGACCTTAAAGCTGCGACTGCAGTCTGTAATGCCATATCATCATTACCACGCGAAAGATATACCCGTGAAGCCGTAAGCATAGAAGAGACATATTCAGCGGTGGTGGCTGTGCAATAATTCTCTGCATTTATCTCTCTCATTACTCTTTCCTGCGTAGCAAAATCATATCTGAGACCCGTGGTACGGTGTATATCTCCTTCTTCTTGATAAACAGCGCCGGAGAACTCTCCCTCTCTTACCTGCATCTCTAACATCCACATTGCCTGCTCTGCCAGCACATCCTCGATAACCTCTCGTTCTTGAATAGAGAAATATTCAGGATGCATTAAGAATGGCTCCCATCCTATAAACATCTGATTAATATAATGAGTACTGGCAAGGGTATTGCCTTCTGGCAAGATAGTATGAGGCATATTCTCGATTACCCGTATAGTCCGACCTTGAGAATCAATAATCTTTATAGTGCGAGAGATCTGCGGATAGTATCTTGTATTTCTATGAGCATACCCCTCGGCTGTCATCGAGGCAATGCTCTCAAATGGATTCATAGATACCTCAAAGGGACGCGAGCGATATAATTCTCCATCTATATCTAAGACTATTGTGTATATGCCTGGGCGGTCAATATGTGGTCTTATCTGATAAACCGTCTCATGTGTCAATTCTGCATCGGTGGTTACAATATCGGACTCTGTTATAGTTCCATATATCTCATCACCCATCCCTGCTGTGCGATATATTGTTCCAAATGAATCAATAATATAATACCTGGCCCCTATCAATGAATCACTTAACCCTCCCAGGCCAAGAGTAGATGAAGGATGAGAGATATATATATCCTGCTCTGCTACCTCACCAGCAATGCCAATTCCAGCCAGCGGGACCTTAATCAAGGGTGCCGGTAAACCAAAGGCATCCTGAGCATTTCCTTCATTTATCGACAGGGCATCACCCAGAGGATATCCCGGAAGACCCGGCCTCATAACAGGCAGGGTAGTTATTGTAGTAGTGGCTGTAGGGCTTGGTTCTGGAGTAGGGCTGGATACAGAAGATACAGCCGGGGTGGGGTCTAATTCTGAATTAGAAGCAGATATTGAAGTAGAGGTAGCAGTAGGCACAAGGCTTGGTTCTGGAGTAGGGCTGGATACAGAGAAGGCCGTAGGCGTGGAGGTTAGCTCTGGGATAAACTCCTCTGATGCAACCTGAACAATACCTGTCTGAGATGCTGCGCCTACATCAATACGCTGTGCTGGCAGGCGCGGAATACATAAAGCAGCAATAATTGCACTACCTATAACAAAAAGGATTAATCCCTTTCTTCCCCATTTCTTGATTACAGGATATATAAATGCTAATCCCGATGTTGATAAAATAGCGCCAATGAGCAACCAGCCCTTAATGGTTATATTATAATCTATATCCTCGAAGCTACCGTTAATAAGTAGCTCCTCTAAGGCCTGATTCTGAGCAGAAATAAGGGCATCAAATGTGGTTACATCGATATTACGCTCATTAACATACCTCAATATCTCTTCAAAATATGCGGGGCTCTGCTCTGTATATAATACAGGCTCATCTGCAAATCTATGGAATACGAGAACACTAACCTCATTATTCTCTACAGCAGAGTCTATCCAACCAAATACCTCATCAAGTGGAGTATAGCTATGAACAGGATTACCAGGTAACCCATAGCGGTTTATAGGGAATCCAAAATTACCCTCTATTTCAGTTGACCTCTGGATATTGCCGGGAGAATAAAGCTGCTGGCTGATATAATTCCGCATAACTATCCTATCCACGGCAGGATACTCTTCTGCGTGCGGAGAGCAGTATGTCTCCACATCATCTAAGCCATTAAACCTTAAATCCAACAATGAGCCCACAATCTCCACCACCTGTCCCTCATAAGAAAGACCGGATATACTCTCTCTATGAGAACGCGTGTGTGCTCCGATTTGCGCTCCGCTGGCATCCAATGCTCTAATCTCATCCCAACTAAGATAATCTGGATATGACGTGTAACCTGTAATGATATTGAAGACACCTGAATATCCGTATCTCTCTAACAATCCCATAATCTCTCTGGTGCTTCTATGTCCGTCATCGAAACGGAAGATTACATGCGGTTGTCGCATAAAATCTGTGGCCTCAGAATGGGTAACCATAGCAAAGCTCAAACCATCGATATAAACCTCGGTATCCCTGCCAGAAACACTCTCTATTAATATTGACACGGCATCAACCTCAGGATTCGAAGCGGTATATATCTTTGTGGCATAAAGTATACTCTCGCTATCCACCTCCACTAAAGGAACTCTATTTAATATTATAGGCTGAGACCCTTCGGTATCATATTCTTCTGCATATATATCTAATTGGCACCCATCGCATTCTCTAACGTCAACCATACCCCGAAATACATATTCCTCTGAAGGATCTACAGAGATTAAATCAGAATAGGCCTGGCCGCTATTGGTTACAAGTAGAGAGTTCTCAATGTGTGGATATACACCATATCCATCCCGGTCAATCTCCCACCCCTGAGATAAATGCCAGCCCTCTACTCTCTCTACAGCCACGGGTGCACTGGCATAGGTAGACCACTCCTGACTATTGAGATTAGCCAGAAGCCCACTGGGCATAATCGCATTAAATAAGATTATAAAACATGCTGCCAATGCCGCTGTCCTTCTAATTAAAGAACGAGAACCTTCCTTAAGTTCCTCTATTTTCCTATGGATATATGCAACAGGAGAAATATCATCATGTCCTGCATCTGAATTACGGGTCATCCAATTATTACTATGCATTGTAGCCATAGCCCAATAATTAATAGGGCCGAGTAAAAACATATATAGGAATACGTAGGGAAGAGCGTAGAGAAAGCTTATTCTATGTCGTTTTATTGTGTAAAGCGAACCGAAGAGCAAAGGCATAAGCATAAGCCCGGAGATATAATAGATTTCAATAAAGGCATTACCGAATATGAACGGAAACACGAATAATTGCAGCATACATATGATGGGAGAGATTAATAATAGGAGTGTACCGAGATAGAAAGTAATCCATAACACAGGACTCCTTCTCCAGTAAAAGGTAATACACCGGGTTGCCTCTCTGAAGAAAGACCTTTTCCATCTTAGTTGTTGTCGCACATACTGTCTTAATGTATTAGGTACTGTCGTCTCGCATACAGCATCATGTACATACACAACCCTCCATTTATTATCTTTCCTGAGTATGAAGTTAGTCAGGGCGCGATCAACGCCATTATGGCTGCAAGGAACACCTAGGAAGGTCTGAGCCTCAAATTCATCTAAGACCTGGAGCACATGTTCTCTTCTAAATGCCGAGAAACACCCTGGCAGGCAAGTGACTGAACCCGTTACACTCTCCGCTGCCTTCAAGATTCTAAAACTAATAAAATACCAAACCTCCTGCATCCTTGTCAGTACATTCTCATCATAGTTAGCCACATCTGTGCGCCCGGCAACAGCTGCGACCCTGGGATCGGTAAACGCTTGAGCAATGTTATAAAGAGAATCTTTCTGAAGAATTGTATCCGAATCAAGAGATACAACTATATCTCCAGTGGCAGCCCTGAAGCCAGCAAGCATTCCCGCCCGTTTACCCCGATTAGGCTTAAATTGAATAAGGGTTATATTGCTGTATCTTTCTTTTATCTCCTGCATTCTCTCATAAGTGGAATCGGTTGAGCCATCATCGATAATGATGATATCGAGCTTATCTGCAGGATAACCGGTATCAAAAACAGCCTCTACAGTCCTTTCTATACTATCCTCTTCGTTATGGGCGGGTATAAACACGCTTATGCTCGGATAATATCCTGAGGAGCGGGGATTGCGATAGAAGAAGGAAAGTGCAAAGCGTGATAAAACAGTTAAACTAATAGCGAAGGTATAGAGATTTCTTAACAGAATCACCTTATCGCGCCATAAAGCAAATATATCTAAATGATTGCTAGCCCAGAGTGCGATGTCAGCCCGGGCTCTCCAGAATGTAATAAAATAATGGGTCTGTAACCGTAATATAAGCGTGAGGGTTACCATAGCCAATAATAGACCCCAGCTAATACCAGATATTATAATCCTACGCCTGTCTGTTTTGGAGGCAATCTCTCTATATAAGACAACACCATCGAAGTTCATATACTGTGTAATTACTCCGCTAAAGAACAGAGCCATAATACAGGCAATTGCCAGAGAAGTAAGATAATGCTGATCCCCCTGCCCTATGTAAGAACACCCCACCAATAAGATACCGCTAGCCAATGGTATAACCAGCCTGAGGAGGCCTTTAGAAATAGAACCATTGGATGGCAGCTGCATACTTTCTGAAGAAAGTGATCTCTCTTCTGGCTGAATAGAAGAACTGATAGATGTAAAGACCGCTGTTGATATTACTCCCGAATTCCGTAATCTTATAAGTTCATTACCCATGGAATCTTCAAAGGCAGCAGTATTGGTCTTTCTAAGCTGAGCCAGGGCACTTATGGCTCTATATCTTAATAACTCATCTTTATCATTAGAAAGCCGTATCCTCTCAGAATAGGCTACCAATCTCCTTAAATACCAATGAGCTACATCAGGGAACGCCTTCCCTGCTAAGCTCAGAGTAACCGAATTCACGACAGGTCTTCCTTCTGCATCACAAATACCCCATTCTATAAGACGGGTTATACGCCTGCGTAAGACAGTAATATCGGCTGAATACTTCAGAATATAGCTCCTGCGAGGTATAGTAATGCCGAATTCACTCTCTAACTGTAAAATATGTTCTATCTTTACAATTGTATTATCGCTCCTCAGCAAAGGACTGTAGGAGTATTCAAAATCACTGATGTCGAAACCTGCCTCTATTAGACGCTCTATTTGCCGATTCTGGGTTTGTGCCAGATAGGCAGCATCATCATCCAAACCACGACGATGCATCTCTTCATGTATATAAACGATAGAATATTTGATATTATCTGGAAGGTATCTTGCGGCTGGCTCGAAGCTTTGTAATTCCTTAATGGAGGTTATCTCCTCTGTGGCAATGGCTCTTCTTAATAAAGCCTGGGGCGAACCCCTGACTAAACCATATTCTCTTATAAAGGCGAGGATAATATGTAAGCCCTGACGCACCAAGAATAAACCTCCTCTTATATCACCTCTCAGGATTAATTTAATTCCATATTTAATTGAATTTGCTGCAGAACAACGACGACCTCTCTTTCTAATCACAGCATTGGGACCGACTCTTCTAAGATATAACCCTGCGGTTTCCACCCTAACCGAGCCTCGAGCACCTCTATTACCGCTAAGTTGTCTTCTGGCTTCTCGAACCACACCCTCTAACTCTCTTCTTCTATTATGAGCTCTACTGAATATCCCTGCCCCCGCCAGAGGCAACAATCCGTTAGGCAATTCGGGAATTCTTAGTTCGATAAAATCTAAAATGCTTAACATATAAATCAATAAACCTATACCGATAACCAGGAGTGCTAATTTAATAATCCTCCTACTTGATACTCCGTACCCAATATTACTACCTGGACCGGACAAGAGGAGCAATCCCAGAATTACCACAATAATCCCCGCCGCAGCTACTATCAAGGGAAAGATTGGTAAGTTGGCAAAGTGCATTAATTCACTGCAAATACTACTTAAATAAGAGTCTATGTATAACCAAGCAAATGTAATAACCACTGCCACAATAGCCAGGATAATAGCATACTCAAGTAAACCTTGCCCCTCTTCTTTGTTTCTATCTCCTCTCAAGGTATCCCATAACCAAGAAGGCATTACCATCCCCAACTCAGGCGCGCCCTCAGGCCATCTCCTGGAGATTTCATCTATAAATCTGCTTACTTCATGCGGATCCCCGTGGATTACTAAATCTACGTCTGAAGCTCCATTGGGTGTAATACGGCCTTTTCGCCCATCAAGGCTTGGCCTTGCTTTTGCATAGCTGCCCACAACCTCCGCAGATGCTCTTAACCCTTCCTCGCGTCTAATTTGTCCCGCCAAGTCCGCAACCGTCCTCCTTAACCTATTTATATCCTCTGAAGTAATCTTATCTTTACCTCTGCCAAATATGCCCATAAACACAGGCAACAACAGCCCCAAACCAATAACTAACGGCAACGAGGAAGAAGTCACTGGGCTAGTTAAGGCTGCTGGGTTGGCCCCTGCAGCAAAGACTGGCTCAACAGAGATAAACCAGGTAAGAGGCATTGCTACTAAGAGGGAGACCGCGAAGATACTAAGACGCGGCCTCCTAATCGATATTGGCCTGAACCGGATGAGCGATATTGCTTGAACCATTAAACTGATAGACTGCAATACCGTCTCTGGTAGCCTGCTTAACCTGCTGACGAATAGTTTCAGCATCTGGGGCTTCAAGAATCTCCCAGCTCTCTGCACGACCATTTCTGGTATAGACGCGACCTGTACCATTCCCGAAGATAAGAAACAAGCGTGTCTTTCCGTCTCCGTTCTCACGAGCACAGGCAAAGATAGTATCTTCACGGTTAAAGGAGACAATATGGTCAATCTTAAGCTCCTTATAGTTAATCTTAACCATGGTAATACACCTCCTTCATTAGTTACATAAGGAGCCTGAGGCTCTATCAGGCCACGGTCTGAGTCCTCAGACCCCTCCAATGTAACCCTTGCTGCCATTCTCCTTGAGGCGGTAGATGGCAACTGATTGTTTAAGGTTGATAAACCTGTTAAGTTAATAACATCTTTTAATCCTTCAATATCTCTATCGGAGACCAAAGCACCTGCGATAGTGACAATATTAAATACAAAATGGACTATTACACTAACAAATATTCCTTCAAGAGTAGAAAGTCCTAACAAATGAACTATAATATAATACAAACCAACAACAATTACAGTCCCCATTAACCTTATTTTATTATTCCTACCCTTTCCTTCTCTCAAATCAAGATGCATTATCCAGAATAAAGAACCCGATGTAATTGCTGCTTCCAAGGGTGAACATTGCAATAATATCGACACTGCTGTAATAAGCCCTACTCTCCAAACACCCTCTTCAACGAGAGGGGCTATTATAAATCTTAATAAACGAGTACCTTCTGGTGAGACTAACTTCATAATAAACCGTAAAATAACACCTACCAAAGTAACCACACCTATAAGAGGTAAATAAGGATCTGTGGCCTTGGGATAAGCTAAGAATATACAAACAACAGCCACCAATCCGATAATGGTTCCTATAATTGTGTCTTGAAGATTTAATACCGGTTTGTCAGTTACATAAGGGGCCTGAGGCTCTATCAGGCCACGGTCTGAGTCCTCAGACCCCTTCAATGTAACCCTTGCTGCCTTTGTCCCGATTAATCCAACAACACTCTGCTTTCCACCAACCATACCTGCCTCCCAGACAGATAGAGAAGGTAAAACAAGCCAGATTAAACCGAGGACAAGAATATATACAAAAGCCGCCACAGATAAATCACCCCTAACCAGCCACGGTTGGACAGGGCGTGACGGCCTAAGATTATCTGAATTATTTTCCTGATGGGGAGAATCAGCTAATTGGGCTGATACTGTGGATATTGAGTCGATAGGTAGGCAATTTGTTACGAGCGGCGATAAGGCGAGCAATAATTGCGGTTCGTGCTGGCCCAACGAGAGCCTGCCAAGGATGCCCCTCTCTACACGCATAAACAGAGCCCGTACTCTCATTAATAGAGAAGAAAACAGACTGTCGTGTAACAATGAAGACCCTTGAATATTTCTCAGCGGTAAGCAAATGATCGATCTGCCAATCTGATCTGTTATAATTGAATTCCATGTTATCCTCCTTTTATAATAATTCGCATAAGTCACTGCGGCGGCAGAAACAATAGCTGCAATTATTAATAAGGGAGGACCGCGAGGAGTTGGTGCCAACATCGCTATAAATGCAGCAAAGATAAAATAAGCTAACACCTTAGAGATGCTTAATCCGGGTTTGCTAACTCTCACAGTATTCCTTCCGAGAAAACCACTCTTTGTGAATCCATCTTCCCCTCTGGGGATAACGAAATATTGAGCCTCCCCTACCTCATCTATCCCTGGTATAGCAAGCTTCTCCATTAAGTTTACAAACTCTTCGGATATTGCTGAGGTTGAGGTTTTAATAATCACCTCACCCTTATCATTAAGAGAAAGTAAGCGACGCAGCAGACGCTTTATCTTATCAAAAACAGCTGCGGGAAGTGTGATAAACCCAAATAAAGGCAAAGGTAGAGCCTGTTGATATGGCAGAATGGGTTGCTGTGTGGACGGATTATTCTGTATTCCTATCTGAAGAATACCAGAATGGCCTTCTGCCGCTGGTAATCTCTTTGTGATACTGAAATCAAATGCGAAGAATAATCCTGAACCAACAGCTATCGCCATCAAAGATAGAACTGCCTCATTGCTGCTGATTGATTGCAGAACGGGCTGAATACTACTCAACGTTAGAAGAAGGCCTGGTATAATGAGGGCACCGGCATAAATCTGTGCGGCCTCTTGATTATCTCCAGAAGATGCACTCCTTATCTCTTGAGTAATCTTGTTGACCTCCCGAGTTGCCTCTTCAAACAAGAAGATACCCATTGTTATTAAAGGTATTCCTCTGGCAAGGGAAATTGTCTGAGGGAGCAGTTCAGTCAAGGCAACTTGATTCAGTAGGCCTGATACAAGGCCCGTTGCACCACCTACGAAGAACACAACACCAACAGCCCCTGCCATAACTGCAAAGATTCTTCCAATATTAGCAGCGATAGAAGTAGCCCTATTGAAGTTGGTGGCTTTAGTAATAAGGGCTCGTAGAACTCTACCGCCATCCATAGGGAAGGCGGGAATAAGATTGAATCCGCCTATGACTACATTCACTGCTGCCAGATATCCAGGACTCACCCCCAGGATAGAAGCATGGGGCGATAAAGCATTTAATCCCAAGAATAAGCCTGCCAGAGCAAAGCTTACTGCAGGGCCGGCAATAGCCATCTTTATCTCTTTCAAGCCACCGCGCGGCTGTTTACCGCTGGCTAAATTGCTTACTCCTCCGAATGCGTATAGGGTAATATTTCTTACACTATCCTTCTCCTGCCAATTAGCTACAATGGAATGGCCCAGCTCATGAAGTAGAATAAATGCTGGCAGAATTAGCCCTCCTAATAATATACTACTCATTAGACTAAGGCCGCTTAACACACCGGAGAGACTAACTACTGCAAATAATACAGCATAACTAGAATTAACCTTTATAGGAATATTAGCGACGCTTAGTGGCTTTGTAATTTGGTTTATTCTGTATTCTATTCTATCGAGCGTCCCTTGGCAGACATAGCGCCTAATCAGATAACTACCCACAGAGGCTGCTGTATTTACCAAAGGAACAATCCATAAACCAGTGGACAAAATATAATATAATCCTGCACTAATTGCGGTTGAAGCCAATTGAGAT
>JAOZPD010000121.1 GCA_029932935.1 Candidatus Omnitrophota bacterium
TATTAGCTAATAATTTGCCAGAGTAAATCCGCAACAGGCTCAACTGACCAACATAAGGATCAAATATACTCTTAAAAACAAAGGCGGAAAAGGGAGCATCGGGGCTGAATTTTAATTCTCCCTCCACCTCCAGAGAGGATCTTTCCTGGGGGTTTGCTAGATATTCATTAATCGCATTGAGCAATCCCTCAATACCCTCTTCGGTGAAGGCCGAACCACAAATAATAGGAAAGGCCTTCGCCTCCACTACTGCCCTGCGTAACCCTGTAGTTATCTCCTCAGGGCTAAGCTGCCCTTCGGAAAGATACTTCTCCAACAACTGATCATCCGTATCAGCCACCAACTCAGCCAATTCATCAGAATCAGACTTATTCAGAACAAATGCCTTCTTGGAAAGACTTGATTTTATATCACCGATTATCTTGTCTACCTCTGCCCCTTCCTTATCGATTTTATTGATGAAGATAAGACGCGGTAAACCCAGTTCCTCCAAAAGAGCCCAGGCCCTCTCTGTCCCTACCTCAACCCCCGCAACAGCATCGATGACTATAATCGCATTATCCACTGCTCGCATTCCCGAGATAACCTCACTGAAAAAATCGGCATATCCGGGGGCATCGATTAACTGTACACGCGTTGATTTATAGGTATAAAAAAGTAGGCTAGCGTTAATCGAGTTCTTCCTCTCTATCTCATCCCAGCTGTAGTCACTAACGGTATTGCCCTCAGCAATACTCCCCTTACGGCTAACCGCCCCACAGCGATAAAGCAGACATTCCGAAAGAGAGGTCTTACCTGATTGGGCATGACCAAGTAGAATAAGCGTTCTTTTATCCTGCACAGACATACTATCCTCTATATCTTTAATTAACAGTTATCTCAGAAACCAGAAATTCCTGAAAAATAATTTGTATTATGGGATATTATACGAAGTAAGAGAAGCTACGTCAAGAGAAAAAAGGCGAGGTTTCCTATTCTAAATATGTATAAATCTTACCACGATAATTACGCAGGACGTATTTCCCCTTTGCCTGAGATAATAGATAGTTCGGCCCCACAGGAATCTTCCCACCTCCGCCAGGTCCATCAATTACATATGTAGGTACCGCGTAACCAGAGGTATGCCCACGCAACTTCTCTATAATGTTTATCCCCGTGGCTACGGGAGTACGAAAATGCTGCGTTCCCTTAACTGGGTCACACTGATAGATATAATAGGGACGAACACGAATCCTTAAGAGTTCGTGCATAAGCTTCTTCATAATAAACGGGCGGTCATTTATCCCTTTAAGAAGTACTGTCTGACTACCCAGCGGAAAGCCACTATCCGCTAACATCTCACAGGCAATACGGCATCGCTTGGTAATCTCTTTGGGGTGATTAAAATGGATACTTATCCACAAGGGGCTATATTTCTTGAGCATCAAAACCAAACCCTCGGTTATCCTCTGAGGTAGGGTTACAGGAAGACGGGTCCCAATCCTCAAGAACTCTACATGAGAGATACTACGTATCTTCTTAATCAACTCCTCTAAGATACCATCTTCCAGCATCAAGGGGTCTCCACCGGAGATTAATACATCGCGAATCTTGCGATTCGCCCTTATATACTCTACGGCTGCATCCCAGTTATTATTTGCACCTGTCCTCTTATTCTCTCCCACCAATCTCCTGCGTGTGCAATGACGACAATACATCGCACATTGCTCAGTTGCCAGAAGTAGTACGCGATCAGGATACCGATGCACAAGATGCGGGGCCGGGGAATCACGGTCTTCTGCACAGGGATCAACCATCTCATGTGGACCAATCTGAGACTCATACACAGTAGGAACCGATTGACGCCTGATAGGACAAGAGGCATCCTCGGGGTCAATAAGTGTAAGCCAGTAAGGGGTAATCGCCATACCCATTCTGCCGCGTGCCTTTTTTATCCCCTCCATCTCCTCGGCAGTGAGTTTTATAACCTGACTTAACTGCTCTACAGATGTAATACGGTTTCTCACCTGCCAATGCCAATCCTCCCAGTCTAAAGGATTAATATCCTTAAACAGGGGTATCTGTTGATAATCCAATGGCAGCCTTTTCCTTGTAGGCAGCGCTGGCGCAACAACTGTCGTAGAATTCTGTATCTTCTGAGCCTGAGCCTCTATCATATCCTTACCTCATTATCTTTAATTATCAATTTATGGTCCGTTTCTCCAATAACAGATTAATTTATATGTTATAGCGCCTGAAGGCACTCTCTAATATCTGCTCAATCATCTGGGGATATGTCCTGCCTAAAACCTTGGGTATTAACATAAACACATCCTCAGCGGCCAGACAGGGCAGGGGATTAATCTCCAGTACATAAGGATTATTCTCCTCGTCGACCCGAAAATCCACCCTGCCAAAGTCACGGCAGTCCACCGCCTGATAGGCACGCAGGGCTAATTCCCTCAGTTTACTCTCCAGCTCTTTATCAATGGGCGCAGGGCAGACATACTCTAAGTCCGTCGAGGAGATATGAGCGAATGTATAAAATTTATCCCCCAGATCCAAATCTCCCTCAATCTTAATCTGCACAGGAGGAAATACCTCAGGAGAATCATTACCGATAATCGCCACTGTAAACTCTCTGCCCCTGATAAACTCCTCCACTAACGCCGGCTGTCTATAGGTATTGATTATATATTCGGACCTCTTAATTAGGGCCTCGCTATTATCTACACGGGCACGTATATCTATACCCTTGGAGGAACCCTCAAAGCGGGGTTTAACAATAAGCGGGAATCTAAAATGGTCAATATTAACTAAAGAATCCATCTGCTTTACCTCCATAAATCTTGGCGTAGGAACCCCCTCAGCAAGAAATATCTTCTTTGCCATCAACTTATCCAGGGTAAGAGCGAGCGTTAATCCATCCGAACCAACAAAGGGAATACCCTTCATCTCCAAGATAACTGGAATCTGCGACTCTCTATTTCTGCCCTGCAGGCCCTCTGATATGTTAAACACAAGGTCAACCCCCAGACTATCAATATCCCTCAAGAGAGAAAAGGCATTACCGATTCTCTTAACCCGATGGCCAAGGGACTCGATTGTCTGAGCAATCAAATCAATCGTTTGGGGATGGTCAAACTCAGCGTTAGCATCAGCTGGTTCATTCTCCCCCGGATTATAATCAGTCTTTAAGTCAAATGTTAATCCGATAACCTTTCCCATAAAGAAAAAAAGGGATAGAGTATTCTATCCCTTTATCTTAATCCTATTAACTTTTCTCAATTTTGCTTATCCTCTTTTCCAAAAACTCCGTCGGAATTCTTGGAAAAATTTTTCCTCCTTAAGTTTTATCTATTCTTAGTTAATTTTTATCACAAAAAAATATATTGTCAAGAAAAATTTATTTCTAT
>JAOZPD010000122.1 GCA_029932935.1 Candidatus Omnitrophota bacterium
AGATTGCTCCTCAGATTTGGTCTGGACCTGGTAACGATCTATTGGACATGCACCTCTCTTCTGATAAAAAGAGATGATCTGTAATCAACAAAAAAGGGCACTCTTCCCTTTTTATAAGAGCGCCCCCTTTACTTCTTACAATTAAAGAAATATTATTTAGACTTGCTGATCTGCAGTAGCATAAGTGCGATAGCTATAAGAAGACAGGTGTTAGTAAATGCCAACAGTGAACGTGCCTCTATGCCTGCCCCTGGTGCTATCGGCAATGGAATCAAGGTAAGACGAGAGATAATACCGGCTATCAAGCTCAAGATCGCAATGACTAAAAGGATATTAATTACGACCTTCATTTAGCCCTCCTTTTTAAATTATTAAGGCAAAGGTATCTTATCTCCTTTCTCTTATCCTATGCTTGAATATAAAAAAGTCAAGTATTTTTTATATTGCATTATCTGCGAACAACAATTTTATTTTTTGCCTATTTTCTATCCTTTATCCTCTTCTGCTCCAAATAACTCACGAATATAGGATTTGTGACCACAAGCAACCCATGAGCCCGAATCTCCAATCGGTAATAACTCTTGATCTTATCATCTCTCCGATAGACATCATGGAAGGAGATATCAAAAGGTGTAGTAACATGGAATGTCTTTATTATCTCCCCGTCTCTTATCAATCTCACACTAAGTGCTTTCTCTTCTCCATTTAAGAAATATCCACTTGCTTCTATGACCGGCTGTTCCTGCAGACCTATCTCTTCTCCCATTATTGCATACGAACCAAGGCAGGAATCACTGACAAAAAACTTATCCAATATAAACTGCGAACTCTCTTCTCCCCGGGAGACATACATTCTCCCCTTCCGTAAAGCCTGGATTACCTCGGGTTTATTCAACTCAGGAACTAATAATACTGTGCGCAATCTCTTAAGCCGGGTAGTAAGCTCGCCGTTGCGATCAAAGCACAAACCAGCAATTGCCCATACAGGAGTATCTCTCTTGCCTTGACAATACTCCTTAAGCAATGTATCCCATATTCCGCCGGGTAGCCCGATTCTGTTATAGCCATCGTAAAATATAGAGAACCCCGTATAATTCTCTGCCTCTAAAAGAGCTCGTGAATATTCTTTAGTCTCTATTTTTATTTTACCAAGATCCTGAATATTCTCAGCCTCAGGATGAGCCCAAAATACCACCCCGCCCTGTTTATTAACATAATTAATAAAATTTTGATAGGGAAGTATCCCCAAGTCTCCCTTATAGTTATCGAAAATAAACTCTCTATAAGGAAAGTTATTCAGGGTAAATAAAAGCCCTACAATAATCATACAAATGCCGCATATTCTCCAGTGCAAGGAATATGGCCCTAATGCCCTACCTCGTAAGTCTCTATATTTAAACCTCCTTTTGTACATACATAAAAAACCAATAATTAGAAGTAGAACTGGCCAAAATTTGAATGCATCTTTGCATCTAAACGGTAATCGAAGAGCCGATGGATTGCCCGCTATAGGGAGCATACGATAATCTGCTATCTTCTCTAAACCAATCGCCAGAATATGCCTGTGCCAATTGCACATCTTCAGGCTACCATCAAAGGGACTACCCTCCCAGTAATAAAAAGGAGCGGATTCCACTCCTGGAATTATTACCATATCCGGATTATGCTCCTGGATATCTCTTATATCATTTAGGTAGTGCTTTATCCCGTACTTGAATACCGAGTTTGACTCTACAGTTTTCTTAATAATATTTCGTAACGGCCAAAGTCCATATTGCCAGCGCATTAAATCGCGATCTGTTAAGACTACAATCTTAATGTCATTCAACCTAGCAATCTCAATAATCTCGGGAATTGAATATTTACCATCACTCACTGTGGAACTAATATGGATAGCAGCTGGGGCTTGAATTAATTCTTGCGCCGCAACCGCTTGAGAAGAATAACCCAGAATCAATATAATCAGAATATAAATTTTAATAAGACCCATCTCGCGTATATCTATATTTCCTCTTTTCTCTTCTTTAACTCCAACCTATGTATTATTCTCGCTCTTCTTTCAATAAAACCTATTATTCTGCTGCCCATAAATAATCCTAGCCCCAATAAGACTAGAAGGATAAGTGCGTATTTCTCTGGTATAAGTACGAACAAGAATGCAAATATACCTAAATACAATGTAACTAAATACATAAATAAAACTATCTGTTTTTGTTCTAAACCAGTACTCAATAATCTGTGATGGATGTGCTTCTTATCGGCTGTAAAGATAGAGCTTCTCTTCAGCATCCTTCTAATAACGGCCATAAATGTATCAGAGATAGGAATAGCCAGTGCTGTAATCGGAACTAATAAAACTGCGGCTGTTGCTGATTTATATTGAGAGCCGATCAATGCTACCGAAGCCAATATCAAACCAATAAACATACTTCCAGCGTCACCCATAAATATCTGGGCTGGATAAAAATTATATCGCAAAAAACCCAATGTACTCCCCAATAAAGCAATTAATAATAAGACGGTCGTGTCGTTGTGCAGAAAGAGAGCAACAAAAATAAGAGAACCACTCACTATAGATGCTATACCGGCTGCCAACCCGTCTAGTCCGTCAATTAAATTCATTGCATTAATCAGACCTACAACCCAGATAACAGTAATCAATATACTAAGATAAGATGGTAAATGTATTTCACTATTTAAGAAGGGATTGGTCAATAATTCAATCCTGAATCCATAACTAAACAAAATCAATGCAACAACAATCTGTCCAATGAATTTAATGAGGGGTTTCATATTTTTAACATCGTCCCATAACCCTAAAACTACTATGAACGTACCCCCAAGAAGGAGTCCTTTTAACTTATACATAAAATCAGCATTGAGTTGTGGGGCAATATAAAAAATGAAAAGAATAGAAATAACGAATGCTGAATAAATAGACACTCCTCCCAGATAAGGAACCGAACGAGTATGCACCCTTCGCCTGCCCGGCCTGGACAATATTTTGAATCGTAATGCTATCCTTTTCATTAGAGGTGTCATAAGCAGCGAAACAAGCAATGAGATTCCAAGGACATACATAAACAATAGTAGATTAAACATAATGACTTCTCCCTTTTTAATATCCTTGAGTTAAACGAGGTGTTTTAATGTAAGTAAATCTTCATAGACCTTCTGAATTCTCTCCACCATCATCTGGACGCTAAATTTAGCATCAATTTTGCTCCTGCCTGCCTTGCCCATCCTTTCTCTTAGGTCTTTATCCTTAATTAGGGTAAGTAAGGCATCTGTTAAAGCAGACACATCCCCTGGTGGTACTAATATGCCGGTCTTACCATCTTCTACTACCTCAACAATCCCCCCTACTCGTGAGGCAACTACCGGTTTGCCA
>JAOZPD010000033.1:0-11283 GCA_029932935.1 Candidatus Omnitrophota bacterium
TGTTATAAAATATAAAAACAGAAAAAGGAACAAACCAGATAAAGCAATCAGGAATTTCGCAATCTGGCTCTTTAATTCTTTTTTTCTTATCTCTTCAAGAGGTAAAAGATTTACATTAACCGGGTAGCCCTTCGCACCGGCTCCTCTTATGGCCAGACCCATTGCCCTGTAAGAATAAGTAAGAGCGGCTTTCTCCTCGGGAGAAAGTAAATCCTCTTCATATCGAATCTTCTCTAATACATTAATCTTTTCTATATTGATATGCTTGAGCCTCTGCCTTAAAAGCACATATACTTTATCTATCCCCTTTATATCATCACCTGCTAAAAATACACTTTTAATCTTCTGTTTATATTCAAGCTGATAATAATCTATAACATCTTCTAATTCGTAGGCTAATTTGGATATGGATTCCTCTCCTTCAAGCAAGACACCACTGCCTACATCCACACTATGAAAATAAGATAAACTCCCCTCTCTTAAGATACAAATACCCGTATTCTCAAACTCTATATCTATCAAGACAATGGGTTCGCTGTGGGAAGCATCTATGGAGGCCGTATATAATGTCCGGATAATCGACAAAAGGCCTATATCAACAGCTACGGGCTCAAGACCTGCCTGTTTTATCGTTTCGATATAAGAGTCGACTATCTCTCTCTTAGCAATACCTAACAGCACCCTACTCTTTCTAACCCCCTGCTCTGTAATCTCTTCAAGTTTATATACATCGCTCACAGTCTCAAACCCCGTAAAGATTATATAATGAGCTACCTCTGTTTTTAATGCCTCTTTCATTTCAGCCTCTGAGATGTGAGGTATATTACTTAGATGAATAAGTACAGCAGGACCCCAGATACCAACAATTACCCTCTTTGTTTTTATCTGTTTAATCGTAAATAACTCGCGGATCCTGCCGGCTAACTCACTCACGTTAATAATTCTGCCGTTCCTGATGGAATCATCCGGAACGGCAGAGACTCCTATATATCTAAGTTGGAATCCCTGCTGTGAAGCCTGAAGACCAACCACCGTGATGCGCTCCTGAGAGATATCCAATCCTATTGCCGTTTGCTCTTTAGCAAATGGTGTTAATTTTTGTATGTTTAATATCCTTTGTAGATTAGTGACGATTTCTCTAAATTTAGAAGTCATTGATATAATCTATATCTCCTTCCAATAATTGATAACAATTGTGTACGGCGATGAAGAACCGTAGGCATATACACTGACCTTTAATCTTCTTTTATACCCATTATGCAAGATAGCGGTAGAGGTTATTGTCTTAGGCGGATTCTTCTGTGGACATATTACTGAAAATTGGTCTCCCGAACCGGCAGGAAATTCAACAACCAGAGGATTACCTGACTTACGCCTCCAATTAATATTCTGCCTGATTCTGTAAATTGCCTCCTCTATTCCTGCCTCAGCGATATATAGGGCTCGGTTTGAAAATTTATAATTCTGTAAAATCTGAAAATCTGTGCTGGCCAATTCTAAGATTCCCACCATAGCCACAGAAATAAAGAATATTACAAATACCGCCATAAGAAGCATAAATCCTTTATTATTCACTATTGATATTGCTGTCATCACGCTATGGTGTAATTGAGTTCTTAAATCCAGGCGTACCCATCGGCTGCGCACTCTCGCTCCAATTATCCTCGCTATCCGAAAGCTCTTCCTGGTCAATGCGCTCCAATGTATATCCGTTACCATCCGCACCCCAGCTATCATCATAGGTTAACTCATCCACAGTCTGCCCATCAGCCCCTGGAATTACCAGATTTATATATTCCCCGCCATTGCTCAATCCATTACCAATCTTATTATCATCCACCCTCAATCTAATGGCATCCTTATCCACATATGACCAGATAACAGATATATCGTCTATCCAATATTTCCCGCCGGCACCTGTCTCAAGATAAATTATTACGCTGGAGCCGGCATAATCAGACAAATCCGCAGTATGCTGAGACCAAACGGAAGACATATATCCTTCATACAGGGTCTGCAGAATAAGACCCGCTGTATTACGCAGGGTAACGATTAATTTTGTAGCCTGCGGGTTTGACGTAGTTTTCTCCCAGCAGAAGAAAAAGACACTCCTTGCATACAATGGTATTGAGACCTGCTGGGAAATCCATCCGTCTGCACTCCTCTGAAGCCTCCATTTCCCTCTGTGCCCGCCCTTCTTTCTCTTCCAGCCCTCTGACCTCTGCCACATAGCAAGCTTTGCGCTCTCAAAACCCCCGTTCTCAATCACCTCATTATAAATAGCGGTATCCTTATCAGTTATTATCGCGTATCCTCCGGGAGGAATAAGTGTAGTTCCCGTACCGTAAATATCGTCTGCCTCCAACGCATCTCCATCAAATATCCATCCAGCTACATCGATATTATCTGCACCATAATTATATAATTCTATCCATTCGTTATACTTATCCGACTCCTGAGCAGAGGAGGGATTATACATAATTTCATTTATAGATAAAGTAACCAAATCCTTGCCGAGAAAAACCCTGGAGGTAAAAGTCTGCGGAGAAATATCCTCGTCCCCTGAACCTACTGTCATCTTAATCTCAATAGATCTGATTGCACGTGGTTTTACAGTCTGAGTAACTCCATCTTTCCCATAACAGATAAACTTAAGACTATCTATCGGACCACACAATATCTCCGGAGAAGCAAAAGGGCCGTAACCTAACCAGTAATATCCTCCAGACTGAATTCTCTGGAAGGTAACAATCTCTCCCTCAGCATCTCTAAATACTATCCTTCCGTTGTTGTCACTGGCTGCAGTAACGCTGATTATATCGGTCAGCTGTCTTAATTGACGCTCCATTTTATCCATCCCTATTCGGGCATTCTGCAATAGCTCTATGCGAGCATCCCCGCTCTCCCAGGCTCTTCTTACCGCCGTAAAATGCCTGGAGATAGGCAACATTAATATCCCCACCACAACAATCACAAATAGTATCTCTATCAGACTGAAGCCGCCGCATTTCATTGTGCTTATTTAGTTACGACGGGCTATCCTGGTATCCCAGGTAACCGATTTCTCCCCCACATCGTAAGAACCATCGCCATCTTTATCATGCCAGACGATTAATCTTATATCTCTTATATACTTGCCACTGACTGGATAATCCGGGTCAGAGATAAGATATCTATAATCTGAATCCGGCAAGGCGAATGCCCCTGTTTGGGTATAATCTCTATCCCAACCAAAAGTATATCCTGACTCAGTACTAATACCTAAAATTCTGGATTTTATTTCCTCCATCTTCTTATTGGCTAATATGATACATCTGGTAGATTCCTCTATATTCCCGCTGACCATAAGAGAACCCATCACTGTGGAAATAACCAATGCTATAAATACCGACATAATTGACAGGGTAGCTAAAACTTCAACAAGGGTAAAGCCTTTTCTACCTTCTTCAATTGCCATATCTGCTTCTCTGTCATCGTAACCCTCCCGGTTGCCTTAATAACCTTGATAAGGTAAGTATATCTCGGGCCTGTAAGCAAAAGGCTCCCGCTTCCATTGTAATCAGCATTGCCCAGTTGAAAAAAAACATATCTTTGTTGACCGGAAGGAACTATCTCTGGAGGAATCTTTTTCAGTTCGCCTATCCGATTATTGCTCGATATCTTATTGCGGTATATCCCGTATGTATTATCGCTAAAATAGAATTTGATAATATATTTATTGGCATCTATATCTGTAATCGCCAGTCTCCTTGTATACCTGATATCGGAGACAATGCGTTGAACAGCATCCCTCATTCTCCTCTTGCTGGTATAGCCAATACTATAATGAGGTATCACCACGGCAGCCATTATGGCAACCATGATTATTACCGCCAAAATCTCAATAAGAGTAACTGCCTTTCCCTCTCTCAGTAAACAATCTCTCAAAATAATTCTACCTTAAAAGCCGACTATACTTATCTAACTCCAATTTAATGTCCGGATACGCTGCAACTTACCCTATGTGTACTCGTACTCATAGAGTATGTCCCGCCACTGGGGCAGGTGGGTGCACCATCCGGGAAATAGGTCTTACTCTCTGTAACGTCGGATAGACTACTTGGCCAGCTACCCGTATCCAAATGATACTGTTCTATCTGAGTATTTATTATCGCTTGATTTGCCTTGCAGGCATTTGCTTTAGCCGTTGCCGTACTAGTAACAATTCTTGGTATAGCGATAGCTGCCAATATTCCTATAACAATAACTACAAATAGTATTTCTATTAACGTGAATCCACCCTGTTTATTTGTACACCTCCACATCCTGCCTCCTCCTGTTTTAAATATTGTTATGCATTAATAAATACTCCCTTAAAATAACTATTTTGTACTCATCTGCTTTATAAGGTCGAATATAGGCATATATATTGCAATAGCAATAAATCCCACTAGTGCTGCTAAAGCAACAGTCATAAGTGGCTCTAACTTGACAATGAGTCTCTTTACAGTAATATTTACATCTCTGTCCAATGCATCTGCGCTCTTCTGCAACATATAAGGCAAAGTAGCACTCTCTTCGCCTGAGGCCATCATCTGTACAACCATTGGAGGAAATATATCTTGCTGTTTAAGTGCCTCGGTAATTCTCTCTCCCCGGCGAATTCTATCCTTCATCTTATTAACTAGATCTGAGATGTCATTATTGTTCGCCACTCTATCGGCAACCTCAATAGCATCAAGAACAGAGATTCCGCTTACTATCATATCGCCGAACGTTCTGATAAAACGAGAAACAGAAGACTTTCGTATAAGTTTCCCAAAAATAGGCATTTTCATTTTAAGGTGATCTATATACTTCTTAACTTTCGGTTTGTTGCTCATGCGATGATAAAAGATAATAATACCTATGACAAACAAAACAACCCCCCACCAAAGATTCCTAGCAATATTACTTATAGCAACCAGGGCTCTAGTAGGTGCGGGGAGAGTTATTTTGATCCGGAGATAAATATCCTCAAACACCGGTACAATTACTATCACCAAGAATGCTGTAACCAGAAATGCCAGTGTGCCTACAATAATAGGATACGTAAAAGCAGACCTTACTGCCCGAATCAAATCCTGTTGACCTTCCAGATGCACGGATATTCTCTGTAAAACCTTGGCGATCCCGCCGCTCTTCTCTCCAGCCTTTATAAGACTGATAAAAAAATCGGAAAAGACCTTAGGGTGTTTAGATAATGCCTCTGATAGAGAATAGCCACTTTCTATATCCAATCTAACCTCTCTAATCACCCTTTTTAAATCCATATTTTCCGTCTGTTTCTCTAGCGACTCCAGGCATCTAACGATGGATAAACCTGCGTTGATCATGCTGGCAAACTGCTGGCTAAAGACTACTAAATCATCTAATTTGACTCTCTCAAACCTTATACCAAACAGCGGTTCTCTCTTTTTGTTAATTGAGGTGACGTAAAATCCGCTTTCCTTAAATCTACGGTAAAGTGCCTCTTCGTCTTCTGCATCCAGAATGCCTTTATAAACCTTTCCTAGACTATCTACCGCTGCGTATTCAAACTTTGGCATTCATCACTCCTCTTCTTCAAAATAAACTACCCGCTTAACCTCATCAATAGTCGTAGCCCCCTCTAATACCTTTTGAAGACCATTTTGCCTTAATGTACGCATGCCTTCTTTCCTGGCTAAATCCCTGATCTCTTTGCTCGGACGTCTATTCAGTATTAATTGCATAATCCCTTCGCTCACCCGCATAACCTCAAATATTCCTGTTCTCCCTCTATATCCTGTATGATAACAATAATCGCACCCCTTCCCTCTGGATAATCCGGATACGTCTTCTTTCGGGCTATGGGATATAATCCACTGCCTCTCTCTATTATCTATCTCATATCCGACTTTACATTCTGTGCAGATAGCCCTACACAATCTCTGAGCTATAGCGCCAATTACAGTAGAGGAGATTAAAAACGGCTCAATACCCATATCAATAAGTCTGGTTATTGCGCTTGAGGCATCATTGGTATGCAGAGTGCTAAAGACTAAATGCCCAGTCAAAGCTGCCTGAATAGCAATCTCAGCAGTGTCTCTATCCCTTATCTCACCCACCATTATCACATCTGGGTCCTGCCTCAGTATAGTCCTTAAACCGGTAGCAAATGTCATATTGATAGACGGATCGACCTGAATCTGATTTATGCCAACCAATTTATATTCAACGGGATTCTCTATAGTGATAATATTCTGGGTATCGCTACTTAACTGACTTAAGATCGCATACAATGTAGTAGTTTTACCGCTACCGGTAGGGCCGGTTACCAGAATCATTCCGTTAGGATGGGCAATCAGGCTCCTTAAAACCTGCTCGTCATATTCAGTGAGGCCCAGGTTAGTCAAATTTATTAACATGCTACTTCTATCCAATATTCTCATTACCACCTTCTCTCCATTCACAGTAAGAAGCGTAGAAACCCTGAAGTCATAATCTTTATCCTCTCTTTTTATACTAATATGCCCATCCTGTGGCCTGCGCTTCTCTGTGATATCCAAATTGGACATAACCTTAATACGGGAAATAACAGATGATTCAATATGTTTTGGTATATTCATAATATCGCGCAGAATCCCATCGATACGATAACGAACCCTCATCTCTGGCTCCTGAGGTTCTAAATGAATATCACTGGCCTTGGCGCTTATAGCGCCATCGATGATATTATTCAACAATTTAATAACCGGAATATCCTCCAGATTACCTATCTCCTCTTCAATAGACAATGTCTTCTCTCTCTTTTCTCCCTCCTCTTTCTTCAACCTCTCCATACGCATATCGATGATTGCCTGTTTGCTTGTCTCCTCAACTCTATAATATTTATCAATTGCCTGCCTTATCTCTTTCTCGGTAGATATCATGGGCTTTATTGTGCAGCCGGTGATAAGCCTTATCTCGTCTCTGGCTGGTAAATTTAGAGGAGAGGAAAAGGCCACATATAAATCATTACCCTCCAACCTGACTGGAACAGCATTAAATTTACGAGCTGCCTCCTCAGGCAGTAGTCTTACCACCTGGGAATCTATCCTTTCTTCGTTTAGTTTAATATAAGGAATACCCAACCTATTGGCTAGTGCTTGCACATCCGATACCCCTATGCTCTTCTCTGACATAATTCCTCCTAGAGAGCCTTTCTTATCTTCTCTAATAATACAATTGACTCAAACGGTTTAACTATATAATCTACCGCCCCGCTCTGCACTGCTTTTGCAACATCCTCTATATTACTCTGCCCGGTAAGCATGATTATAGGTATGGATCTCGTCCGCCCATCCTCTTTTAATTTTTGCATAATTTGATACCCGTCCATATCGGGCATTTTAACATCTAACAGTATCAAATCAGGAGGCTCATCCTTTGCTTTTTGCAAGCCCTCTACGCCGCCACTAGCAGTGGCAACCTCATATCCCTGCAATTTCAACCTTAGAGAGACTAACTTAACAATATCCGGCTCATCATCTACTATTAGTATTTTCTTCATACCTCCTCCACATCAAACTCGTTTATTTGTTCTCTTCTATTACCAATAGGGGGGTAGATTATTTTTAAATATACTCAATAGAAAGAGAACCGGCTTCATTCTATGTAACTGAATATTTCTTAACGATATCTCCTATGTCGTCCAAAGAGCATGGCTTACAAATGTATTCGTCTGCTCCTAAGGCCTTAGCAAACGACTTATTCATCTCAGGATAACCGGTAATCATTATTGTCTTGGCTTTGAGTTTATTCTGTTTAATAAACTTAATCAACTCCAAACCAGTTAACTCGGGCATATTATGATCAACAAATACCAAATCATAGTTTTTGCTTTTTATTAAATCCAGTGCCCCGGCACCGTCATAGACTGCATCTACAGCATGTCCTCTTTTTTCCAAAAAATTTCTAAGAAATTTAACAATCTCTTTTTCGTCATCGGCAATAAGTATTTTCATTTCAAGGTCCTTTCTGATTATTTTGCTTTTCTATCTAACTTACTTACCGCAGCCCGTAAGGTATACCCTTCCTCATCTACTAAAAACTTTATAAACAATGCTCGCTCTATATCCTCTTGAGAATAACGACGAAACCGACGAGTTCCATAAATCTTAGTTGATGGCCTAACAATCCCGTGCTGCTCCCAGCAGTATAACCGATGTATTTCTATGCCCACCCTCCTAGCTGCCTCGATTGTTCCTATGATTTTCTCATCCTCCACATGCCTCCTACCTGAAGGCCTGTCCCCTGAGTTTATAACTGCCTCAATTACCCTATTGATTCTCTCTCCCGCCCTTGCCATTGCTATACTCCCCTTATTTTAATATGTAACTTTGAATGTATCATTTCAACCTTCAATGTCACAAATTAAAAAATATAATTACTCATTATTTATCAGAAATTATCGTATATTATGCAATATTATATTTAAATATTTAATACTGATATATTATTTTATAATATAATAAATAATTTTATAAATAATGTCAAGTTAAATCTATTAATGTGGCTGATACGGAAAGGCGTTTTTATTTATTGATGGGTAACCAAGATGCAGGGTAGGGATTCAAGAAGGAACAGAATTACTGGATGGTTGATAAATAAGGAACTATATTTGAAATCTCCATTAATACCTGCAGACGCAATTCCTGCCTTTTTGTTTTGCCTGTAATAACGCATTGCTTACTCTATTAATTATCTCTTCTCTGCTTAGTCCGATTCTAAATTCAACCACCCCAATACTGACTGTAAGTCTTGCCATTCCCAAAGAAGAGCTTCTATCTTCAGTAAATATAGAATGCCATACTGCTTCCCTGATGCGCTCTCCTACTACAACAGCCTGCCTTAGACGTGTCTCGGGTAGTATCACCATAAATTCCTCCGGGCCATAACGAGATACTGTATCGGCCTGACGCGTATTCTCTCTCATTATACTGGATATTTGTTTTAAAGCGCTATCGCCTGCGGAATATCCATAATTTTGATTGTAACAATGAAAATTATCTATATCCAACAACAACAAGCTTAACGGCCTGCGATATCTCTCAGCGCGATAAATCTCCTCATTCAACCGTTCCTGAAAATAACGATGATTGAGCAATCCAGTCAATGTATCTGTGATCAATAAATCAGCGTTTTTTTCTAACAATCTAATATTCTCGATACATAAGGCTAAATAGCTACATAAGAAATTAATTTTTTTCAGATCGTCTTCAGTAAATACGCTGGAATCTCTACGGTCGGTCAAGCTTAACACTCCGATGACCTCTTGTTTTATCTTTACCGGAACAATGATAAAAGATTTGGTTTTATAACGCGACGGCCTTTCCTTCGGTAAATCAGGAAATTCAGCATCCACATCTTTAACTAATAACGGATTACCATTCTGAGCTACCCAGCCAACAAACATCTCACCTAGCTTCATTCTCCCGATTTTGCTATCCCTCAGATGGCCTAAACCGCAAGAAGCCTTAATGTACAACTCCTGCCCCGTCTGGTCCATAAGCATGAATGAAACCCTCTCTGCCCTTAATGTTTCGGATATCCCTGCCACAAACAATCTAATCAATTGGTCTATATCCGAGACTGCAGCCATCTGGATATAATTATCTAAAAAAGAATCAAATATCTGGTTTTCTTTGAACTGATTTTGCATGTATACCTTTATCGATCCTCCTCAGAATTAACCACCGTGCCTTCTTAAGCGCACGAAAACGATGGCTCATCCTATGCTTAATCCTCGGCCCTAGCTGGGCGAATGTCTTTTTGTATTTAGGTATCAAGAATAAGGGGTCATACCCAAAGCCAAAGGAACCTTGTGGTTTAAAACCAATCAATCCGCAACAGGTACCCTCAACAACGCCGAATAAGCCATCCCTGTCTGCTAAGGCCACACTACAAACATAACGTGCCCTGCGCTTAGACAATGGTGTACTCCCCAGTAGCTCCAGTAACTTAAGATTATTCTTCAAATCATTCTTATCTCTTCCGGAGAATCGTGAGGAATAAACCCCCGGCTCCCCCCCTAAAGCCTCTACCTCCAGGCCAGAATCTTCACCCAGCGTCAATTTCTTAGTAAAACGGGCAATCTTAACTGCTTTCTTTATAGCATTCTCTTTAAAACTCTTTCCGTCTTCTGTAACATAAGGCGCGTGGGGATAATCGCGCAAAGAGCTTATTTTTACATCGAGCCCTTTTAATATCTCTCTTATCTCCTTTACCTTCTTTTCGTTTCTGCTAGCAATAACAAGTTCTATCTTTTTTCGTCTTATCATAAAATATCCTTCAATAAATTGCGCTGTTTATCAATAAGCTCGAGAATACCTGCTTTAGCTAAGTCCAGGAGCTTATCCATCTCTTCTTTTTTAAATGGGCTTTTCTCTGCGGTACCCTGAATCTCAACAAACTCTCCCTTACCAGTCATTACTACGTTCATATCCACGTCTGCATGGGAATCTTCTTTATATGTCAAATCCAAACACAGCTCTCCCCCTACTATTCCTACGCTGATAGCGGCTATAAAATCCTTAATAGGCATTGCCTGAATCAAACCAGTATCTTTCAATCTGGCAAAACAATCCACCAGGGCAATAAAACTACCCGTAATACTGGCTGTCCGCGTCCCCCCATCTGCCTGGATTACATCACAATCAATCCAGATAGTACGCTCTCCCAATCCTCGCATTTCTGTTATCGCCCTTAAGGAACGACCTACCAATCTTTGTATTTCATAATTGCGACCCGAGCTTTTATTGCGCGGAACCCTAGTCTGACAGGAGCGTGGTATCATCCCATATTCAGCAGTAACCCAACCATTACCGCTACCCTTCAGAAAGGTAGGTACCAGCTCTTCTACAGAAGCGGTACATACAACCCTAGTATTGCCTATCTGAATAAGACATGAACCCTCGGCATAGTTAATATATTCACGCTCAATCTTAACCTTGCGTATCTGATTAAAATCTCTACCGTCCTCTCTCATTCCAATTAACTCCTTTCAAAAGGGACATCCTCTCACTCAATCGAGGGACATCCTTTAAGCTGATCACAAGCCTGTCCCCTCTTCCTATAATAGCATATATTTTATAAAGCCTCCTTCTGAGTCATCTCCATAATACGAGAAACATACGCCTCCAATTCAGGTGGTAGTCAAAAGGGACATCCTCTCACTCAATCGGGGGACATCCTTTAAGCTGATCACGAGCCTGTCCCCTCTTCCTATAATAGCATATATTTTATAAAGCCTCCTTCTGAGTC
>JAOZPD010000033.1:11383-12682 GCA_029932935.1 Candidatus Omnitrophota bacterium
ATCTCCATAATACGAGAAATATACGCCTCCAATTCAGGTGGTAGTCCTAACATAGAAACATCCTCGAATCCTTTTACAATCATAGCGATTGCTGACTCACGGCTTAAACCTCGGCTCATTAAATAATGAATCTCTTCTTCATCAATAGGCCCAATGGCCGCCTCATGAGAAAGAGTACTACCAGGCGCTCCATCTGATATAAGCTCTGGTATGGCAAAAACCTTTCCTTCTTTAGAAAAGAGGATCCCACGGCAATCAAGATGTGCACGAGTATTATCATGCCTTGCTTCCAGTATTCCCCTCGCGTAAATCTGAGCCCGTTCGTAACAAATCGAACGCATATTCGCCTGACCGCGAGAGCCATCTCCTTCAAGTATTATTCTTGAACCAATATCAATATAAGAATCACCCAAACCCCAAAGTAATGAATTAAAATTAGCGACTGCATTATCACCTTTTAAATAAGCACAAGGAAACATCTGTATTGAGCGGGCTGCTTTTGGTAGAATATAATTACTAGTAAAAACTGCTCCCTCCTCTAAAACCCCTGCCGAACGTGGACGCACATGGAATTCCTCTGACCAGCTATGAATCATAGTAAATGTAAGTTTACTTTGCTTTTCCAAATAGAACTCAGAAATACCAATATGCAATCCCTTGTTTACACGAGGAGAGATACTGCATCCAGTAATAATCTGCGCCTCAGCCCCCTCTTCCACAACAATAATATTGTGAACATTTTGCAATGTAGCATTCTCCTGCAACAGAAGACAGGACTGAATAGGATAACTTAGCTTGCTGCCTTTAAGTACACGAATAAAATAGCCGTGCATAGGATGTAACTCAGCATAAGATGTGTATTTATCTTTATCTACCGCTACAGCTTTCCAATAATATCTCTGCCTTATCTCAGGATATCTCTGCAAGGCTTCAGTAATACTCATAATCTCTACCTTCCCCGAGTAAGAGTCTTTAATCTTTTGATAAATAACACTTCTATCCAGCTGAACAAATGTCCCCGCACGGGCTTCTTCGCTTAACTGCACACCCACACTCTGGGCAACCCGTTTAAGGTCGACAGATAAATCAGATAAGGAATTAATGGGTTTCCTCTCCTGAGGTTCCTCAAAATCAGTAATATTAATATCAGGCCCTAGATTTGCTACCTTTTCCTTGCTCGCCTGGGCTTTATTCTTTGTCTCATCTTGCATTCCGCACACCTCTCGTAACCATGTTTTTTTATTCCCTTAAATAAATCAGCAGGATGCCCTTCGCAGATAATCTTACCGTTCATCAATT
>JAOZPD010000004.1:0-34436 GCA_029932935.1 Candidatus Omnitrophota bacterium
TAAATAGAAGTCTATCCTATTGCCTGAAGTAATACTTACTGGATAAGAACTATCATCTTCTCCAGTCCAGCGAGGGCTCGCCTGGCGCAAAAGCCTCACAATCTCCCTCATGGCCTTCCTGGCCTCCTGTTGTTCTATAAGTTTGTTCTGTCCGATACGCCAACTACGGTCTGATGTATGCAATATTGTAAACACTGCCAAAAACAGAAAGGTAAAGATAAAGACGACTACAATCATCTCCGTTAAACTAAAGCCCCCCTCTCTCATCCATAGCAGATCTCTCTGATTATTCTGATGGCTCGAGTGTAATATCACCTTCATTAAATTAAGAGCCCTCTCTTTCAATCTGCATACAGCTGGACTTTTAATAATATATGCACCCTGGTTTATCATCGTACCGCCAAGGTTACCAATTCAACCGGGGAATCTAAACGACCATTACCATTCACGTCCTCTTCAGCATCTAAGCTGCCATTTAAATTAAGATCCTCTCCGATAACACGGTTATGACTCTTGAAACAAGCTATGATTCTTATCCTCTTCAAATCATCGGAGTATTCCATATCACTCACCTCGATCACCCCTTTTGAAGAACCAGAAAAGAAACCATCTAAATCAAAATCGACCCCATCGTAAGAGTCCAATTCATCAAAGGAGGCTATCTTTATCTCCTCAATCTTCGCCTGAACAGCATTGGTAGCAAGACTAAAACTACGAGAGAGATCGCTAAAGACGAACATATTAATATACGTCACTAATAACCCACATAGACAAAAAGCCAGAATACCCACAGTAAATAATACTTCTATCATGGTAAAGCCACTGTTTCTTTTCATAAAATTTATAATACCGTTATTTGCATTCCGCCTCGGTCAACACTCCGCTGGTTGTGATTGTATATCTTTTTGAGCCTGTCCGACCGCATATCACGGGTTCTGCGCTGCAAGAATATCCATTAATATCTAATGATTCACAGCTATAGCTATATCCCTGAAGGGGTGAATCCGCAATATAATCCTTGTTAAGATACGGCGGCTCTGAGTTTGTCAACTCTGAGATATCTACCGGATAGCCGCGGTTATGCTCTGAGGCATAAGCCTCTAAAGCCGTAGATATTGTCCTTAAGGCAGCGCGGGCCGAGGATTCATTTGAGGCCATCTTTGACCTCAATAGACGCGGTATGCCAACCACTGCCAACAGCGTAATTATAGAAACACCCATTACCAGCCCTATGAATGTAATTCCTCTGTGCAATGTCACCATATCTTTCTTAAAGAGATATTAGCACTAACACCTATTCCTGATAATAACTTTATATAAATTCTATCATAAAAACTTACTTCAACAAGACAATTCGTATAAATCATTTATTAAAAAAATTCCCGCACCTCGAACAAGAATCAAGGTGCGGGGTTAAATCAAGCTAATCTAAACAAGAATACACTCAAAGCAAGACCTCAACCGCCACCGCCGCCGCCACCGCCGCCACAGGCAGCAGATGTTAAAACCCCTCCGGTCGTAATAGTAAATGTCCTGGTACCGGTGGTGTTGCAGGTCGTAGGAGTAGCTGTACAACTGTATCCAGTAGCTGCTAATGTACCGCAGGCAAAGGCATAACCCTGTCTTGCTGAAGCTGTATAATCCTCATTTAGATATGGCGGATTTGCTCCTGTTAAAGTAGCTATTGAAGTAGGATAATTTCCGTTGTTTGCTGCAGCATAGCTCTCACAAGCAGTGGAGATTGTGCGTAAGGTGGCTTGGGCATTGCTCTCATTAGCATTAACTCGGGCCCTGAGAAGATTGGGTATGGCGATTGCCGCTAATAAAGCAACGATTGCCACTACTATCATGATTTCAACCAATGTAAAACCTCTTCTCATCTTCGCTTACCTCCTTTCCAAAGGCTGGATTAGACTTGGATTACGCTTAAGTTCGAATAAATTAAGCCTAGAACTATCTGCGCCTGCCTTGCCTGTCTGGCACGAAACAGGCAAAGGACAGAATCAAGTCCTGCCCTTTTTTTTTAAAAACTCACGTTCTTATATCACCTCCTTTCTTACTTGTCAAGCAAAATCTAACCCCGCACCTTTTATCTATTCCCACAAGATACTCTTTAAATATCTGAAAGGAGCGGAAAAAATTTAACCCCGCTCTTAATATTCCGCGTGATACTCGCAGATATTGACGGGGCTCACAAAAAACCTATTCTCCATTTGAAGAATAGGTTTGCAAAGTATAGTAATCTAAATTAAATATAATACCGCTTTCTGGCAACTGGCTACCCTTTGATTTCTCTCCGGGCCCTATAGCTTTGCGCCCCATCTTTTCAAATGGTTAGCCTTTTCTCCGGCTGAGCAATATCAGCTGCGGAATCCCGCCCTAAAGCTTATGGCGGAACAGAAACGCCTTAATTCTACTTAAAGTATAACATGTGACTGTAAATTTTCAAGATAATTGTATTTCTATCCTAACACAGATAATATATTAAGACTAACGACTTATCAGCTGCGTTATCTGAAAGATAGGTAAAAATAAGGCAATTACAATACCACCAATAATGATACCCAGGAAGGCAATAACCAACGGCTCAATCATACTGGTTAAACCCGCAACAGCAGCATCTACCTGCTCATCATAAAAATCGGCAATCTTGGTAAGCATTATTTCCAATTTTCCCGTCTGTTCACCCACGGCAATCATTGCTGTAACCATAGGAGGAAAAACACCACTCCTGGTTAAAGGCTGCGCAATCGGTTCTCCCTCACGAACAGAATGCAAGGAATTACTCACCGCCTCCTCTACCACCTTATTACCAGATGTCCTTGCCACAATATTCAGTGCATCAAGGATAGACACACCACTCCTGACCAATGTCGAGAGTGTACGGGAAAACTTCGCAACAGCTACCTTACGAAAGAGTTCCCCCACAACAGGTAGCTTAAGAGTCATCTTATCAAAATTATATCTTCCTTTATCTGTATTAATATATCTCTTAAAGAGGAAAACCAGAATAAAAATACCAATAACCACAAAGATAAACATTCTCCTTAACAAATCACTAATCGCAATAAGTATAAGGGTCGGTAACGGCAAATTGCCACCCAGCATATCAAATATCCCCTTGAACGTAGGCACAACCTTAAGTAGTAGAACAGCAGTAATCAAGATAGCCATAGTAAGCACAACTGCTGGATAGATAAGACTTGATTTAACCTTCCTTGTTAAGGCAGCCATTTTCTCCAGATAAGTCGCTATCCTGCCTAAAACGTCATCAAGCATCCCAGATGTCTCTCCTGCACGCACCATACTAACAAAAAACGTAGAAAACATACGAGGATATCTGGCTAAGCTATCACAGAAACTCAATCCAGACTCTACGTCCTGACGGATCATAAAAACAACATTTTTAAGAGCTGGTGCCTCCACCTGATCAATCAATATTCTCAAGGCGCCTACTAAAGGAATACCAGAATCAATCAAGGTAGCCAGCTGGCGAGAAAAAACAACCAAGTCATCCATTTTCACCCTACCACCGCCTCGCTGTCGCTTAGCAATGGTTTTTTTCTTCGTCAGCTTTACAGAGACTACCGTCAATTCTCTCTTATGCAACTGTTGTATAACCTCATTCTCATTGGCAGCTTCGATAATACCATTTACTGTCTGTGCAGTTTTATCTTTAGCTGTATATTGGAATGTAGGCATATTATCTCCTTAACTTATTATCTGCATTTGCTTTATTCCTCAGTTGTTATACGTACAGCCTCATCCAGAGTAGTCAACCCCTGTTTTGCCTTCAGTAGAGCATCGTCACGCAACGTCCTCATACCTTTCTTTTTTATAGCGTATGCCTTGATTTCCTCGAGGGACCCTTTCTTAATAATTAACTGACGGATATAATCATCGATCATCAAAACCTCTAACACGGCGATTCTTCCGAAGTAGCCTGTATTATTACAATAGTCACAGCCCTTAGCCTGGTAAAAGGTCGCCTTCTCTTTAATTCCCAGCCCCTTAAGAATCTCGCCGGGAGCATCGTATATCTGACGACACTTATTACAAAGTCTTCTACATAGCCGTTGGGCACACGCCATAATTAAACTGGAGGCCACCAAGAAAGGCTCAATCCCCATATCAATAAGTCTGGTAATACTGGAAGCGGCGTCGTTAGTATGAAGCGTAGAAAGAAGTAATTGTCCGGTTAAAGCGGCTTTAATAGCGATATCCGCGGTTTCCGAATCACGAATCTCACCCACCATAATTACATCCGGACTCTGACGAAGCACAGAACGCAAACCAGAGGCAAAATCCAGACCAATCTCATGATGCGCCTGAACCTGAGTAATCCCCTCAATCTCATATTCTACGGGGTCCTCAATAGTAACAATGCTTCTCTCTGGTGTATTTAATTGATTTACTATGGAATAAAGGGTTGTAGATTTACCGCTACCTGTCGGTCCAGTTACCAGAATCATACCAAAAGGATGAGCGATTGCCTCTTTGAATAAACGTAATGGCTCCTCAGAAAATCCTAACTTATCTAACCCCACAGAAAGATTGGATTTATCTAAGGCACGTAAAACAAATTTCTGGCCAAAAGTGGTAGGTAATGCAGATACTCGAAAATCTATCTCCTTATTCTCTAGGCGTACTTTAAATCTACCATCCTGAGGCAGACGGCTTTCAGTAATATTCATATTAGATATTATCTTTAAACGCGCCAATACGGCATTCTGATTTTTCTTGGGTAGTCTCAATACATCGTATAAATCGCCATCGATGCGATAACGGACACGCAAGCAATCCTCTTCAGGTTCTACATGAATATCCGAAGACCTCCGCTTTAAAGCCTGTATCAACATCAGATCAACAAGTTTAACGATGGGGGGGGTCTGGCTCTCGCGTACTGCCTGCGTCAACTCCAATTCTTCGGTCACCTGGACATCTGAAACCATCTCTCTTTCCCCCTCTAACGCCCCCTTAGAAATCTCGCCAAGAATCTTCTGTAAATCAGCTGCGTCTTTATGATACTGCTTATCTATTGCTGCCCTGATTTCATCCTCAGAACTCAAAACAATATCTATATCGCATCCGGTTAATGTCTTCAGGTCATCCAGAGCAAAAATATTAAAGGGATCGGTCATTGCTATGGTCATGGTATTCCCCATACGGGAGAGAGGAATAATCCCGTATCTTAGACAAATCTGCTCAGGAACCAGTGAAATAACCTTTGGATCAAATTTGTATTTTGCCAGACGCAGAAAAGGCAGATACAGATGTTCCGAGAGAATGGAAAGCAGTTCCTGTTCAGAGATAATCTTTTCCTTTAATAATAACTGCCTCAGAGACAATTTCTTCCTCTTTTGTAATTGAATCAACTCATCAAGCTTTTCCTTGGGTATAGATTTATATCTCACCAATATATCGACTAATCTTTCCTTTAAATTTATCATCGCTATTTTATATTATATACCCTATTTTTTCTCATCGGATAACTATGTCATCAAACAAAATAACATTATTCTACAGTATTTACGGAATCAGGCAGCGGTTACACGTAGAACCTCTTCCAGTGAAGTCTCTCCCTGCAAGGCAAGTGCAAGCGCATTTTCTCTTAATGTCTTCATACCTTCTCTGCAGGCCAACTGCTTAATCTGGAGTTCCTCTGCTCCAGATAAAATCAAATTTTTTATATCGGAAGAAAGTAATAATACCTCAGCGATTCCCAATCTTCCTGAATAACCCGTTTTAAAACAATACTTACACCCTAAGGGACGATAAAATGCGGAATGCGAAACCCCAGATAAATCCAACCGCTTAATCATCTCTTTATTAAGCTCGTACCTTTCTTTACATTTAGGACATAATCTACGCACTAACCTCTGAGCAACCACACAAATAAGAGAAGAGGTAATCAAGTAAGGTTCCACCCCCATATTCACTAAGCGTACAATCGCACCACTTGAGGTAGTAGTATGCAAAGTAGAAAGTACCAAATGTCCTGTAAGTGCACTTTTAATGGCGATATCCACAGTCTCGAAATCGCGTATCTCGCCAATCATAATTACATTAGGATCCTGTCTCAGGATAGAGCGTAATGCTGAGGCAAAGGTAAGCCCAATATCGGGCTTTATGGTCACCTGATTTATACCTTCCAGCTGAAATTCCACCGGGTCTTCAACTGTAACGAGGTTCTTCTGCGGAGAATCTATAAATTTAAGAATAGAGTATAATGTAGTAGTTTTGCCGCTACCAGTGGGACCGCAGACCAATATCATTCCATGAGGAGCAGAGGCTGCCTTTTTTAATTTGGCTACACTTGAATCATCAAAACCTAATTTATCCACATCTAATGATGCTTGAGATTTATCCAGAATCCTTATCGCTGCCTTCTCCCCCTGACTGGAGGGAAGTATCGAAACGCGAAAATCAACGAACCTATTCTGAATTCTTACCTTAAATCTACCATCCTGTGGCAATCTATGTTCTGCAATATCCAACTCAGATAACACCTTTATACGCGAAATAAGCAAAGGATGCATTGATTTAGGAGGAGCTTCTTGTTCGCGAAGAACACCGTCTATACGGAAGCGTATCCTCAAACTTTCAGGCATCGGTTCAATAAGGATATCGGATGCCTTTTTCTTAATCGCCTCCTCTAAAATCATATTTGTCAATCGAATAGCCGGGCCCTGCCTACTGGCAAGACCCAGCTCCTGGTCACTCAGTGTATCCCTCTTCTTTTCCTGAATCAGTTCTATCTTGGACTCACTAATCTCATCGAGAAGCTCCTCTATTATACCGGTGGTTGTATCCGGATAAAACTGATCAATTGCCTGGATAATCTGATCGGTAGTTGATATAATGGGATTTATCTGAAAACCGGTTAGATTGCGTAAAGCATCTATGGCAAAGATATTCAATGGATCTGCCATAGCAATGGTGAGTGTATCACCCATCTGTGAGATAGGAATTATTTGATAATGGTAACAAATCTTAGCTGGTATAATGCTTAATACATCTGCATCTATTTTAATTCTTTTAAGGTCTATAAGCGGTAGTCCTAATCCTTCGCTTAAGGCAAAGGCAAGGTCGTTTTCTTTAACGAAACCCAAATCTACAATTATCTTACTTAATCGACCACCCTTAGTCTTCTGGATTTCTAAAGCCTGAGCCAACTGCTGGCGAGTAATAAGCTTGTTATCGATTAATATCTCTGTAAGTCTTTCTTTTAAAGAAGTCATATTCTATTTATTATTTATGGTAATATTTCTCAATTGCCCTACGGATATCTCCAGATGTACTTACAAATATTTGGACCTTACAGCCAGTGAGTTTCTCAAGTTTCTCAATTGCCTCATTATCTAAGGGATTACTCATGGCAACACTCAAGCTTTTGCTTAATCTATCGACAGGCATACATAAATATTGTTTAGCTATCTCACAAGGGACCATCTCGACAACCTCAGAATCAATCTCATAGCTATCCAAGGGTAAATAAGGAAATCCATACTGGGCGGTTAATGCTTGGGCAATATCTTCCTCTTTAGCAAATCCCATCTCAACCAGTATTTCTCCTATTAACCCACCCTGCTCTTCCTTGATAGAAAGGGCCTTCTGGAACTGCTCCGGAGTAATTATCCGCCTTTCAATAAGAATCTCCCCCAACAACTTATTAACGATTTTTCTTAACGGCATATCTATTATCTTCCATCCTTTCTCTATCAAAACTATACTTGTTATAACTACCACAGCGAGGACAAACAGAGATTTCTGTCCTATGGGTAGTAAAATAGGTATATGTACAAATACTGCAACACCAGATAAATCTTGGACTTAGACTTAAAAAACTACCAAAAGAATCCTCCTCTCTTAGAAAAATCCACAAACAAAACACTACACCCAGAAGAATCAATAGATATAAAGACAGGGCTATAGAAAAATCAATCTTTACCATATACATTATGGGGTCAAATCAATCTTTACAACTCGCGAAGAGCCGCTGGTGAAATTTGCCTTACAAAGATTAAGGAAATGAGTCAGATTCCTCATAATCAAAAGGTCCACCTCAGGATTCCCGGATGAAATCTTTCTCTTGATTACGTCAATCCTTCCCTTGGGAGAAATACAGAAAGCCACCTCCATATGAGCAGTTTGACGATCCTTAAAATATAAAAGAAAATGATACGGCATCGATGGATAAAACATTATACTCGACTCACCCTTTTTTAGCTTGAGTGTAGGTGAAGGCTCAAGGTATAAGATCTTATCATCCCTTAGATTAGGTAAGGAGGGTTTATTAAACTCAGACTTAGAAAGATGAATCAAATATGGCTGTGGCACTTGAGTTAACCCCTGTGCTTTACTCAATGTACCAAGCGCATTGGTCCTGCATAGAAATACAACTCTCGATGTCCCTGATGCAAAATTACTTCTTTTAATCGAATCTCGGGTATAATCTGATTTTGTAAATATGGGCCCCAGGAAGAAGACATTATAAAAATTATAACTGTCTTCTGCATCTATTCTCTTGCCAAAGGTAAGTTTTACACTACTAAAACAAAATATATGACAAAATAAAGAGATAAATATAGTGAATTTTAAACCTGTTTTAGCAAACCGCAAAATTACTCCTGATATGTAGCGATATTCACTTGAGATAACCCAAACTCTCTAGCCATATCCCAAATCTCAACCACTCTACCTAATTGTGCCCGGCGGTCAGCCTTAATCAACAATGGTTGACTGCGAGCAGCCAACCTTTCAAAAATAGACTTCAGCTCTCGAATATTTACTACCCTACCATCAAGATATATAACATTCTCTCCAGAAACTACTATTTCTACCGTTCTTGTTCTAACCATCTGACTGGTAACTGCCTTAGGTAGATTGACCCTAACCGCTGAGGGCACAATGAAGCTGGATGTGAGCATAAAGAATATCAATAATTGGAAGATTACATCTACCAATGGAGCAATATCAATTTGCCTTAATCCATGCTCTAATTCTATATGGCGTTTAAACCGCATATATATTACTCAGTCAAGAAATTAACTAATTCAGTAGAAACCCGTTCCATCTCCAATATAAAACTGTTTATCCGACTAACCAGATAATTATAAACTACAAATGCTGGTATAGCAACAACTAATCCAGCTACGGTGGTCAACAACGCCTCCCATATGCCACCAGCCAAATCCCCCGGAGAAACTACCTGTAATGCAGTAGATTTCGTCTGGATTATTTGAAAGCAGCGCACCATCCCTACTACTGTCCCCAATAATCCCAATAGAGGCGAGATATGGGCAATTGTAGCTAAAGCAGTCATATTTCTTTCCAGATGAGGTTCCTCATATAACACAGCATCCTCAATAGCCTCTTTAATCTGCTGACGCCCCCGATCATACTTGAGGATTCCCGCCTTTAGAATCCTGGAGATGGGGTTCTGTTTTTTTTCGCAAATCTCCAAGGCCTCCTTTATTTGATGTCGTTTCATTCTCTCTAATATCCGATTTAAGAATTGATGCGTATCTATCTGTATTCTCCATAGATACCAAATGCGTTCAATAATTATAGCCAGGGCCAATATAGAACAGAACAATATCGGCCACATCAACGGACCACCCTTTAAAAATATCTGCCACATATCCACAACTCCTTTGTCGTTCTTTGTTGTTTCTTATTCTACAATAAACAATTCTGTTGCGAAATATCAACTATTATATTTTAAAATCTCACCCACCTTCTCAGTTTGATTTATGCGGCAGGATAATCCCCTGCGAATCGATCCACTCCAATCTCTCTCTTGCATATTTGGATTCCGCCACATTCATCGAGGCAACCTTCAGATAGATGTCTCTTGCCTTAAGAAAATCCTCGTGATTCTCATAAATCTGAGCACCGCTCAAATAGGCCTTAACAACCAACCTGGAATCTGCTGGATACAGATAAGGTATCTTAAGATACTCCTCAATGGCCTGTAAATAATCTCCCTTTTGTTCATATGCACGGGCAATCTTAAACTGTAATTTAGATGCTTCTCTCATAGAAGCCAGTGACAATGCCTTATGATAGAACTGAATAGCTTGTTCAAAATCTCCCCTTTTTTCGTAAACGCGTGATATCTTTGGATAAATCAAACTGGCTAATGTTGGTGTTTTTTCTATTGCCTCCTGATAAACACGCTCGGCATCATCCAGCTTATCCTGATCAACCAAAATATCAGCAATCGCAATACTGGCCTGCGATACTAAATCCCGAGAGCCCACCTTCATCGCCTCTTTAAAATTAGCAATTGCTGACTCCAATTTACCCTCCTCTTGGTCAAGGATACCCAAGGCATAATATCCATCGGCTATCAGACTGCTTTTAGGAAAGTCGGTTATGAGAGTAGAAAAATAGCGCCTGGAAAGCTTAAGCTCTCCTTTGCGGAAATAATATCCCCCTAACCACCACGTTACCTCTGGGCTTAGAGTGGAATCGGGATATTTAGCCCGTAAAACCTTAAATCCCTGTAAGGCCTCTTTCTCCTTGCCCATTTGATACAAACAATCAGCAATTTCATACTCGGCCTTCTGAACTATCTTTATATCCTCGGCCTTGCGTATCACCTGCCTAAAAACGCCTATTGCTTCTGAGAATTTACCCAGATTATATAAACTTGTTGCCAATAGATACAAGGCGTCAACCTCCAATTCTTTATTTTTTAAATCTGGCGCATATTTCTCCAGAATATCAACACATCCTGAATAGTCCTGTCGCTGAAATAATCCCAATGCTAAGCTATAGATGGTTTCCGTCTTGAGTTTTGAATTAGGAAAATTAAGCAATAATGTTCTAAAACAAAGAATTGCCTCATCATATTTAGAGGAACGCAGACAGGCAAGCCCTAATTGATACTGCACATAGTCTAAATAGAAACTATCTGGGTAATCCTTGAGTATCTGATCATAAACCTGAATCGCCTTATCATACTCTTCGGCATCCTGATAGGTATCTCCTATCTGACACAAAGCAGCCACTTTGATAATCTCATCTGAAGCAAATGAGGCCGCTTTTTGAAATTCAGCAATTGCCTCTTTAAATTGACCGTTCTTCAAGAATGCCCAAGCTAACCCATAATATAATTTATCCAATAAATGAGATGGTAATCCCTCTGTTATCTCCTTTGCCTCATGATAAACAGCGATGGCTTCCAGATATTTACCTGAGTTGTAGAATGCCTCGGCAAGCCCAAGATAGGCCTGCATCTTCTCCTGAGCGCCAGAGGCAATCTTACATAGCTCTGACCAGGCATCCGCCGCTGAGGAAAAATCCTCTATCTCGGTAAATAAATTAGCCTTAGCCAGAAGTAAAGCCTCTCGCTCTTTATTGGTTAAATCATAAGGATTTATAAGTTCTAACAACTCCTGGGCCTTAGCATATTTCTTCAATCTAAGATAACACCAGGCAAGACCAAGACGAGAGAGAGCCACTATGTTTGATTCTGTAGCGTTATCCAGGGCTATCCGATATTGCTTAATTGCCTCCTGATAATCATTTAGATAAAAATGACATTCACCTAATAAGAAATTAATAGAGCCCGCATAGGCATTGTCTTTAGCGTATTTCTTTTGGAAGGCATTAATCTCTTTCTTTAGTTCTTCATAATTCTTCAAATGATATAAACATTCTAGAATTTTAAATTGGGCATCTTGTGTTAGGCGCTGAAGAGGAAAATTATTAACTATCTTATTGAAATCCTCCACTGCCTTATTATATTCTCCTAATTCAAATAAACACCAGCCACGTGAATAAAGAGCGTGAGCAAGAAGTTTAGACTGAGGAAACTCCTCAATAATTCTCTCATAAAAAGAAAGGGCTCTCTTAAAATCCTTTCCACGAAAATGCACCTCTCCTATCCAATAAAGAACCCTGTCTTTTAAATCTGAGATTTTGGGATCAGACAACAATCGCTCTAATTCGGCAAGGGCTACAATGAACTTCTTCTGCTGAAAGTAGCATTGAGCAATGTAGAGGTTTGCCTCAGCTACCTTCTCACTCTGAGGAAAATTCTTTAAGAAGCGCTCAAAAAGACTCTCGGCAACTTCATAGAAGCCATCCTCATAAGCCTTCTTTGCTACATAGAGAGCCTCCTCTTCGGGGGTAACGGTATCAACAGATGGTTGCTCTGCCGCCAGTAAGGATTGCTCATCTGTTGGAATACAAACAAAAGAAAGCAATATAAGAAATATAA
This sequence comes from Candidatus Omnitrophota bacterium, assembly GCA_029932935.1. GTDB lineage: Bacteria > Omnitrophota > Gorgyraeia > Gygaellales > JAHJCI01 > JAOZPD01. Next base: position 12,233 of record JAOZPD010000004.1, read on the forward strand.
TAATCAGCCATTTCATACTAACAGTCATTTTAACATTATTGATTCATCATTTCAATTCCTTTTACCTGTGCCGCAGAGATATTCTTAGAAATTGAGCCGTATAGGACTGCTTTGACTTAATTATATCCTCCGGACTTCCACAAGCAACAATCCTTCCGCCTGCATCTCCTCCCTCAGGTCCCAGGTCTATAATATAATCGGCACATTTAATAACCTCCAAATTATGCTCAATAACGATTACAGTATTACCTTTGTCTACCAATCTCTGTAATACCGATAACAATTTTTCCACATCTGCAAAATGGAGCCCTGTGGTTGGTTCGTCCAATATGTATAGTGTGCGACCGGTGGAGCGTTTGCCCAATTCAGAAGATAATTTCACGCGCTGCGCCTCGCCTCCGGAAAGCGTAGTAGCAGATTGCCCTAATTGAATATAGCCTAAACCTACACCATATAGACAGTCTAATATATTCTTTATTCTGGGTATATCATAAAACAGATTGATTGCCTCCTCTACAGTCATCTCTAAAACATCTGCAATGGATTTACCCTTGTATTTAATCTCTAAAGTCTGTTCGTTAAACCTGCGCCCTTTACAGATGTCACAGGATACATAGACATCCGGTAGGAAATGCATCTCAATCCTTTTAATACCGTCTCCCTGACAGGCTTCGCATCTACCACCTTTAACGTTGAAGGAAAACCTGCCGGGCTTAAACCCACGCATTCTTGCCTGAGGGAGCCGACTAAAGATATCACGAATATAACTGAAGACACCTGTATATGTCGCAGGGTTAGAACGTGGCGTTCGCCCAATTGGCGATTGATCTACTACAACAACCTTATCAATAAATTCAGTGCCAACTATTCTTTTATGCGCACCTGGTTTTAGACGGCTTTTATATAACCTCTGTGCCAACCCGCGATAGAGGATCTCATCAACAAGAGTGGACTTTCCTGAACCAGAAACACCAGTCACACAGATAAATACACCCAAGGGAAAACGTACATCTATTCCCTTCAAATTATGCTCGCTGGCACCCTTAACCTCTAAGAAATGCCTGTTCTGCCAAGCCCTTCTATTAGGAGGTGGTTCTATTCTGAGTTCTCGGCGTAGATATTTAGCAGTTAAAGAATCTGATTGTTGCAACAGACCACTTAAACTACCAGAGAATATTACTCTACCACCATGCCGACCGGCACCTGGACCTAAATCGACAATAAAATCAGCTGCTTTTATAGTCGCTTCATCATGTTCAACTACAATCAAAGTATTGCCCAGGTCTCTCAATGCCTCTAATGTATTCAATAGTCGCCGGTTGTCTCTCTGGTGCAATCCAATACTTGGTTCATCTAAAGCATAAAGTACACCAACCAATCCAGACCCAACCTGAGTAGCCAATCTTATCCTCTGGGCCTCACCTCCAGAAAGGGTAGAGCTTCTTCTGTCTAAAGTAAGGTAATCCAGTCCAACATTTATACAAAAATTAAGCCTGTTTATTATCTCTTTCAAGATCTGACCGGCAATTAGCTTTTGTCTGGCAGTCAACTCTAAGTTTTCAAAAAATATCTTTGCTTTCCCGATGGTCAATTGAGTTACCTCATAGATATTACGTCCATCTAATAACACTGCCCTTGCCTCTTTCTTCAATCGCATACCCCCACAGTCAGAACAGGGAAGCGCGGACATAAACCGAGTAATTTCTTCCTTTAGATAGTTACTGTCAGTCTGATGGAATAATCTCTCCAGATGAGGAATAACCCCCTCAAAAGGCTTTCCCCAGACTAAAACATCCGGGGCTCCATAAAGTATACTCTTTTGCTGGCTGGATTTTAATTTACCAAAAGGGATATCTAGATCAATATCTGTCTGTTCGGCAAACTCTCGTATCAGGCTGCGGTAATAAAGAATATATCCCCGTCCACCCCTCCTCCATGGTTCAATTGCACCTTCATTTATAGACTTATCCTTGTCGGGAATTACTAAATCTGGATCAAATTCTAATCTTGTACCTAAACCGTTACAGGTAGGGCAGGCACCGTAAGGAGAATTGAAAGAGAAGATTCTCGGCTCAACCTCACTATAACTTATTCCGCACTCAACACAAGCATATTGTTCACTAAAAATCATATCTGAGCTGCCCTGGGGATAATGCCTATTATCTGTAAGAGAGATTACTACTGTACCCTTACCTATCTTCAGTGCCGTCTCTACAGAATCGGCCAGACGACTCTTTATCTCTGGTTTTATCGTTAATCTATCTACAATCACATCGATATTATGGATTTTATATCTCTCTAATCTAATCTCATCCCCGACTTCGTATATTTTTCCATCCGCACGGAATCGAACAAATCCTGCCTTCTGAATCTGCCTTCCAATATCACGATACTGTCCTTTTTTGCCACGTATTAAAGGGGCTAATATTGTAATCTGTGTATCCCTGGGCAGATCCAATAATCTATTTACTATCTCCTGAGAGGTCTGGCGTCTTATTGGGCGACCACATCTGTAACAATGCACTACTCCTATACGAGCAAAAAGCAATCGAAGATAATCATAAATCTCTGTCTGCGTCCCTACTGTAGAACGAGGATTCCCTCCTGCAGTCCTCTGTTCAATAGCAATAACGGGAGATAAGCCCTGGATATACTCCACATCTGGCTTTTGAAGCTGTTCCAAGAACTGCCGGGCATAAGCAGAAAGGCTCTCCATATAACGACGTTGCCCCTCAGCATATATTGTGTCAAAAGCTAAACTAGATTTTCCAGAGCCGGAGAGGCCTGTAATAACAATGAGCTTATTGCGTGGCAGTTCAAGATTTATATTTTTAAGATTATGTTCGCGTGCACCCCGAATAACTATCTTGTCGTTCAGCATAATTTTTTATTATATCAAAGAGAGAGGCCCCTGTAAATTATCCGCCTTCTCTGGACATACAGGACAGATAAACTCTACAGGGGCCACAGTAACTCTCCACATGGAGTCCAGCTACTATTTTATAACAATATTTTATAACTGGAGCCCATTATGCATGAGACGGTTTCTTCACTCTATATCTTTAACTTCTTCTACTTATGTAAGTTATGTTATCTCTTTTTCTTTCTTTTCTTGCCGCCTCTTTTCATTTTGACACAGGAAACATCACCCTGTTTGTCAATAAAGTAAAGATAACCCTCTTTTCTTTTTATTCCGCACTTGGCTACCTTTGTGGGGCTGCCTCCTTTAGATTTACCGCGTGCCATTTTAGCGCAAGAGACATCGCCCTTCTTATCCAAGTAATAAAGGTAACCCTTCTTTCTTTTGATGCCTAACTTTACTACCTTCTGGGCCATATTGTCTCACCTCCTTTCTCTACTGACTGATTTTTTAGAGTTATCACTTTCTACTACATCCTATTTAACTGGAAGATGCATACTATTGTTGCATTTCCTATTTCGATTAAAAGAACGCGATACTCGGAAATCTTACCTACGTTCCCACCTTTAGTGGTCGCAGAATCTGCCTCAAGACTGCAATTGCCGAAAGAACAGCCAAGAAACTTGTCCTTGGATTATGAGGATGTAATAAATTCTCAACCCTACTCGATATCTTACCAGCATCAGACTCAATATAAACCTCGTGGATGTTTCTTTTTACCATAGGAGAAGCCACGATCTTAACCCGTGTCTTCGATCGTCCAATACCAGCAATACTCAATGTGGCAGCAACATTAATATTCTGGGGAAATAACCTAATTGCCTGACGAGCATTACCAGAAAACAGCACGGTATCCCTTTTAATCTTATCAAGCCTTATTCCTCTCTTTCTTATATACTCTGTATCCTTAAAAGACCTGGGATTCTTACGAGTGGTAAGGATTATCTTTTTTACTTTATTATGAGATACCGCCTTTAGGGAATCAACACCACAAATTGCTCCACTGGGGATATAAATATGCGCATTTTTTCTCTCAGCTAAAGTCTCTAATTGCTTGACGTGGTCAATTATTCCGCCTACACTCATAATAATAATATCTCGCCCCTTCCTCAGAACCCTCTTGGCGATAGAAAGACAACTGCCTGCATCTGCGGCCTCTATTACTAAATTAGTCTTCTCTATCAAATGTTCTAAGGAACAACATACTACTGTCCTGGCCTTTAATTTCTTAGCTAAATAAGATGCCCTGTTCTCTTTGATATCGTATAAAGCTGTTAATTCTGCCTGGTTAGCAAAATTGCTCACTATCGCTTTTGCCAGAGAAGTCCCTATCGCTCCGCAACCAACAATTCCTATCTTCAGTTTATTAATCATAATAACCTGGCAATCATCTTACATAATGAAAAATTACTTTAGCAACCCCATCATTGTATTCTGATAGCCTATAAATAATAGCGCTAAATTTAATGCTTACCAAATTAATAATTACTATAAACCTCTTGTTGGATTCACAATAATATTGTCAATCAATCTGGTGTTGCCGATATATACCGCCAGAGCAATCAAAGTCCTCTGTTTAACTTTCTCTACCGGCTTCAGGGTGTTTAAATCAACAATATTTATATATTGGATCTGTGCATATTTATTTTTCTTTATGATACCTCGCATCCGACGAATAATCAACCGCGAATCATTTATACCCTGATTTACCATCTGTTTTGCCTTCCTTAATGATTCAAATAAGATACTGGCGCCTTCTCTCTCTGTATGTGTCAAATACCTATTACGAGAGCTCAGGGCTAAACCATCCGAGTCTCTGACTATGGGCATAATTCTTATCTTAACCGGAATATTTAAATCTCTCTTCATCTGCTGGATAATGATGGCTTGCTGAGCATCCTTTTGACCGAAATAGGCAATCTCGGGTTGAATAATATTAAAAAGTTTAGCCACTATGGTTGTTACACCTCTAAAATGCCCCGGCCTAAATCTGCCGCATAAGACATCACTCAATTCGTTTACAATAACATAAGTTTTATAATCTTCAGGATAGATCTGATTGATGCGAGGATAAAAGATGATATCAACGCCCTCCCCCTTACAAAGAGATATGTCTTTCGATAGGTCACGGGGATATCGCTCAAAATCCTCTCCAGGAGCAAACTGAGTGGGATTAACAAAAATACTCACCACAACAACATCGTTATCCTTACGTGCCTGTTTAATTAAACTCAAATGCCCATCATGAAGAGCGCCCATCGTAGGCACAAAACCAACGCTCTTACCATCCCTCCTTAAGTTTGCAGAGATTGTCTGCATTTTCTTAATACTCTGGATAATCCTCATCGCCTTTTACTCATCTTATCTCTAACAATGCGCTTAGTTTTTCTCTTTAGCTTTTTTACTATCTGGGGAGCAATCTCCATTAATGGTTTCATTACAAATTCTCGTTCAAACATACGAGGATGAGGAATACAAAGAGAATCTTCATTTATAGTAATGTTTCCGTAGAGCAGAATATCCAAATCGATATTTCGCGGCTCATTCTTCACTGTACGTATTCTACCCAGATCATATTCAATCTTCTGTAATCTCTTCAACAATTCATGAGGAGACAGATTAGTCCTAATCTCAACTACACAATTTAAATAAGGACCCTGCGGGGGTATATCCTTTGGCTCAGGTGCAGTTTCAATAACTGTGGATATTTTGGTAACCCGCGTTCCCGTTAGTAACCTTATTCTCTTTATGGCTGTATTGATATAATATTGCCTATCTCCTAAATTTGAACCAAGACCAATGTAAGAAATTACCATCTCTTCAATCTTACTAGGGCTTCCCGTATCCTCTCTTTATCAATGGTAAGAGCGAAACGAACATAACCCTCTCCGTATCTACCGAATCCTCTACCTGGTGTAACTACAATGCCTATTCTTTTCAAAAGCTCTTTAGCAAAAAAGATAGAATTGGAAATTTTAGTTTTATTTAATAATAGATAGCGATTGGGTATTTTAGCCCAGATATAAAAAGTTGCTTTCGGTCTAACTATCTGCCACCCCAGAGAGCGCAATCCATCCACTAATATATCTCTTCTCTCCTGATAGAGGCGGCGAATTTTATCAGTTTGGGTTCGAGATTTTGTTAAGGCTGTCACTCCGGCAATCTGAATAGCGGTAAATATCCCCGAGTCTATATTTGATTTTATCCTGCCTAATGCACTTATCAAATTCTTATTTCCACATACCCAACCAATACGCCAACCAGTCATATTATAGGTTTTGGAAAGAGAGTGAAACTCCACGCCTACTCCTTTGGCTCCTTTAACCTGGAGAAAACTAGGCATACTGAATCCATCAAAGCTTATCTCGGAATAAGCTAAATCAGATATAACTACTATATTGTATCTTTCGGCAAAACGAACTACTTCTTGATAAAACTCTTTTGTGGCTACTGCGGAGGTAGGATTATTAGGATAATTTATATAAAGCAACCTTGCCTTGTTTAGAATACCAGTAGATATTCTTTTAAGTTCCGGCAAGAAATCATTCCTCTCTAATAATGGCAACGAATACACCCTACCACCAGCTAATATTGTTCCACCCCTATAAGGTGGATAGCAGGGGTCTGGAATAAGAGAGTAATCTCCGGGGTTAAGGATACCCAGAGGAAAATGAGCAATCCCCTCCTTGGAGCCTATGAGAGGCAAAATCTCTGTCTCTGGATTAAGCGATACCTTAAAGCGCTGTTTGTACCACGCTGCAATTGCTTGCCGTAAAGCGGGAATACCATTATCCAATGCGTACCTATGCGTAGCCGGTTTATGTGCGGATTTGACGAGCGCATCAATTATATAACGGGGCGTAGGACAATCAGGGTCTCCTATACCAAAATCAATAATATCCTTACCTAATAGCCTTGCCTTTCTTTTAGCGCGATCTATTTCTACAAAAAGATATGGTGGTAATATTTTTAGACGAGTGGAAATCTTAATCCGCATTATCTTAATACATCCTGCATTGAATAGAGACCAGCCGGTTTATTAACAATCCACCTTGCGGCCTTTAAGGCACCAAGAGCAAATAAATCACGGGAGTGCGCCCGATGAATCAACTCTATACGCTCGGAATTACCACAAAATATTATTGTATGTTCGCCAACTATATCTCCCAATCTTACAGCGTGGATTGGTATCTCTTTTCTTGTAGTATCAGCAAGAATCTCTCCCATCTTCTTTGCCGTACCCGAAGGAGCATCCCTCTTAGCTCGATGATGCGATTCAATTATCTCAATGTCATAATCAGGGCCTAATCTCTTAGCAATCTCAGAAAGTAAACCAAATAAGACATTCACCCCTACAGACATATTTGGAGAGAAAACAATAGGAATAAATTTAGAAGCATCATTCAGTTTTTTTAGTTGCTCGGAATCAAAACCAGTAGTCCCCACAACCATTGCCTTCTTATATCGCTGAACATAATCAAGATTAGATATAGTAGCCTGTGGAGTAGTAAAATCAATAAGAACATCTACCAAGAATATGCCATCCGGATTGGAGGAAATCTTAATCTTCCCTATCTCTCTCCCAATCAAGGGAGTGCCTTTTTTTTCCAAGGCTAAATTAATCTCAAAGTCCTTATCCCGCCGTGCCAACTCTATAATCCGCTGCCCCATCCTTCCACAGGCTCCAGCAACACCCAGTTTTATCATTTAACCCCCTTTATATAGTTATAGTATAATTAAGGTCTCTTGAATTATGGCAATTGTGGTTATGGCTTTATAATAATCCATATTCCCTCAATGCCAGCTTCAGTCTTTTTAAATTTGAATTTGACATTCTGCATAGAGGTAATCTCAAATCAGGTTCACATAGGCCAAGTAAACCCATTGCCGTTTTTATGGGGATTGGATTAGTTTCAATAAACATTGCTTTAACCAATGGCAATAGTTTATAATGTAACACCTGGGCCTTCCTAATATTACCCCGCAAGAAAGCCTCAATCATGGCAGATACATCTCTGGGTACTATATTAGCCACCACAGAGATTACACCTACGCCACCTATAGCTAAGAGAGGCAATGTTAAAGCATCGTCCCCAGATATTAAATCAAAACCCGAGCCACACAATTTTTTTATACGCGACATCTGATCTAAGCTGCCGGAGGCCTCTTTCACGCCAACAATATTTTTACAATCATTGGCTAATCTAGCTATAGTTTGAGGCTCAATATTTATTCCGGTGCGGGAAGCAATATTGTAGAGGATTACCGGAATATCAATACTTTTGGCAACTGTTTTAAAATGCAAGTATAAACCTTCTTGAGAAGGTTTATTGTAGTATGGAGATACTAATAACACTGCATCGGCACCCACTCTCTGCGCATGTATAGATAACTCCACCGCCTCCTGGGTGCTATTTGAACCAGTCCCAGCAATTATCGGTATTTTCTTCTTAGCCGCCTCAACGGTAACTGCAACTACTCTCTTGTGCTCCTGCATAGTTAAAGTGGGAGACTCCCCGGTTGTGCCACAAGGCACAATACCTGAGGTGCCATTTTTAATCTGGAACTGCACCAATCTCGCTAGCGCCCTTTCATCAATCTCTCCTTTTTTAAACGGCGTGACAATCGCTACGATTGAACCCCTAAACATAATACACCCCCCTATAAACTATCCTGGCCGTTCCCTCCAGCCATACATCTTTCAATCTAGCATTCGCTATGCAAAGATTTACCTTCAAGATCTCACCGCCTCTTGTATGAATATTTATATTATAATCTGAGTGCTGCATATCATGTAATGCAAATATGACTGCAGAAGCAACCGCACCCGTTCCGCAAGCCAATGTTTCATCTTCTACCCCGCGCTCGTAAGTTCTTAATTTTATATTGCTGTCATCGATTATCTGAACAAAATTAACATTTGTTCCCTCTGGTCTAAATAATGTATGAAAACGGATTTCTCTGCCCAGCCCGACAACATCAAACCTATCAATACCTTCGCATAATATTACCACATGAGGAACGCCTGTATTTATAAAATTTATCTTTATATTTCGTTTAGCTACTTTTATCGGTAAATTCAATCTTATACCTAGCGGCTGGGGCATCTTTACCTTAACCAACTCCTTATCTATCCTGAGGGTAACAATTCCCGCCTTAGTTTCGATATCAACAACTTTCCTCTGTTGCCATATTCTTCTTCCCTCCATCTCTTTTAACCAAAAACCAATGCAGCGTATTCCATTACCACACATACGCGGCTCTGAACCATCCGGATTAAAAATACGCATCTTAAGATCCGCTTTTCGTGATTTCTCTATGACCAACAAACCATCTGACCCTATCCCAAATTTCCTGTCACAGATACGTCTCGCTAAAATCTTTAATTCCGCTGTGGTTATTTTAGACAGCAGATTCTGTACAACGATAAAATCATTACCAGAGGCTACTATCTTTACAAAATCCAACTGCTTTTTTAAAGACATATATTTTGAAATCAGCGGTATATCTTCTTGATCCTCTTATATACCTTATTTATAATCAACTATTAGTTCATTTCTAATTAAATCCCGATATGTCTCTCGCTTCCTTATAAGAAAAGCCCTATTCTTCATTATCATAACCTCGGCAGGGCGCAAACGCGAATTATAATTGCTAGACATACTGAACCCATAAGCCCCGGCGCCCATTATAGCAAGATAATCGCCCTGCTTTAGCATAGGCAAAACTCTGCCCTTGGCGAAGAAATCCGAACTCTCGCATATAGGTCCAACCACATCATATCTAGCCACCCTGATTGCCTCTCGTCTATTTCTCGCCTCAGTCATATTATCGGACCCGCTATCCCATTGTCTCTTTAGCGGTAGAATATCATGATATGCACCATAAAGAGCGGGTCTGATAAGGTCATTCATCGCACCATCAACAATAACAAATTTCTTTCTTCCTGCATGCTTTAAATATAACACCCTCACTACGAATATCCCGGCATTGCCAACGATAAACCTCCCTGGCTCAAGGATAATTCTGAGCTTTGTCTTCTTTAGAATCGGTAAAACCCTGCTGGCGAAGTCGAATGCCGTCTGTGGTGTCTCTTTATCATAAACTATACCCAGGCCACCGCCAATATTGAAATACTCTAATCTTATCTTCTCTTTCCTTAATCTCTCTATAAATTGAGTTACCCTTGCTATTGCCTTTATAAAGGGAGAACTCTCCGTAATTTGAGAACCGATATGAATATGCAAACCTAAAATATCAACATTACTAAATTCGTGACTATGCCGAAGAATATTATAAGCAACTTCGAAATCAACCCCGAATTTATTCGTAATCTTGCCTGTAGTAATAAACCTGTGTGTCTCAGGACTAACATCTGGATTAATCCTTATAGCCACTCTTATTCTCTTATTAAGTATCTTGGCAATGCGGTCGATATTCTGTAATTCTGGTAGAGATTCTACATTTAAAAATAAAATCCCTAACCTGATTGCCTTCCTAATTTCTCTCGCTGTCTTACCAACAGAGGCATAAACTATCCTGCGGGGAGGACATCCAGCTTTAAGGGCCAAAAACAATTCCCCTCCAGAGACAACATCTAAGCCCGCACCATGTCTCACCAGTGTCCTGATAATACTCAGATTAGAATTAGACTTAACAGAAAAGCAAATCAAGGGAGCAATGCTTCGGAATGCTTTCTTTAACTTCAGAAAGTGATCAAGAATAGTTTTGTAACTGTAGATATAAAGAGGTGTATCGAATTTACGGGCTATATCTTCTACTTTTAGATTTTCGCAATAAAGCTCATTCCTTATATATCTGAATTCATGCATTCCTTATTCCTTATCTTGCACTACGGACAGTTTATACTCTCGCTCTCTTAATCGATCTTTTAGACCTCACTGAAACTACAGGGTCAAACAATCTAATTATTTCATCCTTGGCTAACTTTTCAGAGAATTTCTTAATTAATCTTTCTGGCATATCTTTTATAAGAACCGAGTTATCAACTGAGTATTTGACCAATCGTCCAATAATAGTATGTGCCTTCTTAAATGGTACCCCTTTATTAACAAGATAATAGACTAAATCAGTAGCATATAACGATTCATCCTTTAAATACTCCTTAATCTGCGCGCTATTAAATCTAAGCGTTCTGATTAAACCGTTCAAGACCCTTATCTCTTGAGAGGCCTTTTCAAAAGAATCAAATAAAGGCTCCTTATCCAGTTGCATATCTCTATTATAAGTAAACGGTAACCCTTTCATCATAATTAAAACACTTACAAGATTACCGGTTAATCTTCCGGAGTATCCTCTTATTAACTCTAATACATCGGGATTCTTTTTATGGGGCATAAGCGAACTTCCAGTGCAGAAAGATTCATCTATATCAACAAAATTGAATTCCTTTGTTGACCATATAATCAAATCCTCGGCAAATCTTGACAGATGTATACCAATAATAGATAAAATATTTAATAACTCAATTACAAAATCTCTATCGCTTACTGAATCTAAGGAATTGATAGTTGCTTTAATATTAAATTCAGAGAACTCCTTATATTTTTTTAAGATCTTTGATGCGCCTGAAGCGTACTTTGCATAATTAATCGGTGTACCTGCCAGAGCACCTGCACCCAATGTGATATTTATATTATTTGCAACATATGCCAATCGGGATTTATCCCTCTCCAGCATCTCTACATACATTTTGAGGTAATCTTTTAAATACACCGGCTGAGCGTGTTGCATATGAGTAAAGCCCGGAATAATAATATCACGATGTCTCTGTGCCAGACTAATTATAGACTTTTTTAATCCTATTATATCTCTTAGCAAATCCCTAGCGGCCACCTTACAATAGCACTTTGTTGCAAAGACTACCTGGTCATTCCTGGATCTGGCCGTATGAAGCTTCAGAGCTAAATCTCCAACTATTTTCTGTAATTGATAATGAATATATGTATGTATGTCCTCGTATTTATTATTTATTCTAAATTCTCCCTTATCGAACTGCCTATAGACAGACTGTAGTCCAAGATGAAGCCGATTTGCCTCAAATGAAGAAAGAAAGCCACTCTCCTTCAGTATCTCAACATGCAAAGCTGAACCTAATAAATCAAACTTAGCCAGCTTATAGTCATATTGAATTGACTTAGCAAACTCCTCAACCGATAAATCAGTCTTCTTGCTAAACCTACCTCCCCATAATTTCTCAACCATAATTAATCTCCTTATTTTCTGCTGATGTGGCAATCAAATACAACTAGCAACCAGATTAACTAGATAGGTACTTCTCTATTTTTTACGATAGGGCATCCCCCATATCTCAATAAATCCCTTGGCTAATTTGTGGTCGAATTTATTATCTGTACCGTAAGTAGCCATCTCTCTTCTATATAGCGAATACGATGACTGTCGAGCAACAGCAATACAGTTCCCCTTAAATAGTTTAACCTTTATGCTTCCAGTAACCCTTTTCTGAGTCGACTCTACGAATTTATCCAGAGCATCTCTCAGATTAGTATACCAGAGGCCATCGTAAATAAGCTCAGCGTATTTCAGACTAACAATCTCTTTAAAATGCTGCGTTAGGCGATCCAGGACCAAGGCCTCTAATTCTTTATGTGCGGTATAAAGTATTGTGGCTGCTGGTGCTTCATAAACCTCACGTGATTTTATACCTATTAATCTATTCTCCACTAAATCACTCCTGCCTACTCCATAAAAACCCCCTATATTATTCAATTCATTAATTAAATCGAGTATCTTATAAGGTTTCCCGTTAATTTTTTTGGGAATGCCTTTCTGAAAATAAATTTCCAGGTAACGCGCGAAACCAGGATGCGCAGATGGATTCTTAGTAATCTGAAACGTGTTCTCGGGAGGCTCTATTGACAAATCCTCCAGTATTCCTGCCTCAATGCTGACCCCCCATAGATTTCTATCAATACTATATGGATTTCTCTTAGTTACATCTACAGGAAGATTAAGCTTTTTAGCATAATCTATCTCTTCCTCCCGTGATTTAAACTCCCAAATTCTGGCCGGCGCGATAATCTCCAGGTCTGGGTCGAGTATCTTGATGGAAACCTCGAATCTAACTTGATCATTACCCTTACCGGTGCAGCCGTGAGCTACAAATCTCGCCTTTTCTCTACGAGCCAACTCAACCAGATATTTAGCAATCAATGGTCTTCCGAGAGCCGTGGCTAACAGGTATTTATCTTCATATACAGCATTTGCTTTTAAAGCGGGAAGAATGAAATCAAGCGCAAACTCTTGCCTTAGATCTTTAATATATACCTTGCACGCCCCCGCGGATAATGCCCTCTGTTTAATCACGCTCATATCTCCACCCTGACCGAGATCAGCCATAAAACAAATAACGCAGAAACCACTCTCTTTTAACCAGCGCACAGCACAGGTAGTATCTAATCCACCAGAATAAGCCAATATTATCTTCTTAGCCATAATAACCTTCCTTTAAGTGTTTATTATCTTCTCAATAGCTGAATCAGTATAGCCTTCTGTACATGCAAACGATTCTCCGCCTGATCAAAGACTATAGAATCTGAAGAATCAATGACATCATCGGTGATCTCCTCACCACGATGAGCTGGGAGACAATGCATTACCAGACATTTACCTTTTGCCAAGGAAAGTAATTTTTTATTTATTTGGAATCCTTTAAAATAATTTCTCCTGGCTCTTGTCTCACCCTCCTGCCCCATGGAGGTCCAGACATCAGTATAGACCACATCTGCAGCCTCAATCGCCCTTTTAGGCTCATTAAATAAATACACCTTTGAACCGCTATCTCTTGCAAAGGCTCTTGCCTGCCTTACAATACTTTCCCGTGGAGAGTATCTTTCTGGTGTAGCTATTCTTATATTCATTCCCATCTTAGAGCAGGCATAAAGCAAAGAATGACACACATTATTGCCATCGCCAATAAAGGCGAGCGTAACCCTCTTGAGGTTAACAAATTTTTCTTTTATTGTATAGATATCGGCAAGGGCTTGACAGGGATGAAGCAAATCCGTCAAGGCATTAATTACAGGAATGCTTGCGTACTCAGCCATCTGTAGGATATTCTTATGAGCAAATGTGCGCAGAACAATACCATCAACATAACGACTGAGCGTTCGGGCAATGTCGCCTATTGATTCCCTCTGACCCAATTTTATCTGGTCTGGACCCAGATATAAACTACTACCTCCCAGTTGATACATTCCTACCTCAAAAGAAACCCGCGTACGACAAGAAGGTTTCTGAAAGATCAAAGCCAGTACTTTTCTTTTTAAGGTATAAGCAAATTTGCTGGGTGTGTTCTTTATTTTGGCGGTAAGATTAAAAATATCAATGAGTTCCCTTCTACTTAAAGATTGTATTGAAATTAAATCTTTTTTCATATAAATAACCCCAATACCTCATCAAGTATAGCGATAGCCTGATCAACCTGCTTCTTATTAACATTTAGAGCGGGCATAACACGCAAGACTCTCTCATGTGTACAATTAATCAACAAGCCCCTCTTAACACACTCCTCTACCACCTCTCTTGCCTTAGCCTTAAGCTCAATTCCAATCATTAAGCCTTTACCCCTTATATCATCGATTATCTGGTATTTATCCCTCAGAGAATTCAACTGAGCAAGGAGATACTCGCCTAAATTTTTAGCATTAACCAGCAATTTATCCCTCTGAATCGTCCTTAGCACGGCTAAGGCTGCCTTACAGACTACACAACCACCTCCAAAGGTAGATGCATGGCTGCCCTGGCCTAATACATTAGCAAGCTCCCTTCTAACCAACATCGCTCCGATAGGTAAACCACCTCCCAGGCTCTTAGCCAAGGTCACCACATCAGGAATTATTCCATAATGTTGGTAAGCCAGGAATTTTCCTGTTCGCCCGATGCCTGTCTGGACCTCGTCAATAATTAATAATAATCTCCTCTCATCGCAGAATCTACGCAATCCTGAGATGAACTCGCTATCAGCAACATTTATACCTCCTTCTCCTTGAATTAATTCTATCATTATCGCTACCGTCCTATCAGTGGTAGCGCGTCTGACTGCCTCTAAATCATTAAAGGGGACCGATAAAAAACCTTTTGGAAGCGGCTGGAACCCGTCTTTATATTTGTCTTGTCCGGTTGCCGCTAAGGCCGCCAGGGTTCTACCATGAAATGAATTAAGAAAAGTGATAATCTCAAAGCGTCCCTTTCCAAATTTACGAGCAAGCTTAATCGCTGCCTCGTTCGCCTCAGCTCCTGAATTACAGAAAAAAATCTTTGCTGAAAAGCCACTCAAACGGCTAAGTTCCTCTGCCAATCTCGCCTGCGGAATATGATAATAATTATTAGGCACAAAGATGAGTTTTGAAACCTGATCACGCACTGCACTCATTATCTTTGGATGGCAATGGCCCAGATTCCCCACTCCCCAGCCGGGAAAGAAATCAAGATACCTGCGATTGTGGATATCCCAGAGATAGCTGCCCTTGCCCTTAACAAAAACCAACGGCATTTTAATATAAGTAGATATTATACAATCATTATAGATTTTGAATATATCTTGTTGCTTCATTTTATTATTTCCGTGCCGATACCGCTATCAGTGAATATCTCGAGCAATAATGCATGCGGAATGCGCGCATCGATGATATGTGCCTTGGTAACACCTTTGTTTATCGCCCTGACACAAGCCTCAACCTTGGGAATCATCCCCTCTTGTATAACTCTATCCTTAATTAAATTCCTGGCCTCGCGCGCAGTTATGGAAGATAGGAATGAATGCGGGTCATCAGGATTCCTCATTATACCTCTAACATTGGTCAGGAAAACAAATTTCTCTACCTTTAACATCGCCGAAATCCATGATGCAGCCTCATCAGCATTAATATTATACACCTTCCTGTCCTGGCCTAAACCCACAGGAGAAATAACCAAAATGTGATATTTCTTTAATTTATTCAATAATAATTGGGTATTTATGTTTACAATCTCACCTACAAATCCCAACCCAAGCCTGGCATCCCTTCTCTTCACCTGAATAAGCCGATTATCCTTACCACTGAGGCCATCCGCCCTACCGCCTAACTCGGTAATCTCTTCTGTAATCAATGTATTTAACTTTTTTAACTCCTCCTGCACCAGCCTCAAGGTTTCTCTATCGGTAACCCGCATGCCTCCTATAAAAGCGGCTTTCTTACCTTCCGCGCGCATACGTTGATTAATATTTAATCCCCCACCGTGAACCAAGATTATTCTCATGCCGATAAGGCTCAGAAAAATAATATCCTCCAGAACATTACGGCGTATTCTGTCCTCGTTAAGAATACTACCCCCATATTTAATCACCGCAGTCTTTCTGTGGAATCGTTTAATATAAGGTAATGCCTCTATCAGAATATCTGCTTTCCTAATAGCCTCTTCCATATTCTTACCTTTGCTACTGCTGTGTTATATGAGAAATACCGGTAAAATTTACTAAGTTACCATTCTTCCTAACTATAACCAGCATTTATCTTGACATATTCAGGAGTAAGATCGGAAGTATAAATAGTTGCTTGAGCAGCCCCTTTTCTAAGATTAACTTCCAAGCTAACCCTCTTCTTTCTCAACGAACTCATTCTTATTCTTATATCACTCTCCTTCACGCTTACTCCACTTGAACCAATAGCAGCTATGACCCTGCCCCAATTCCTACTGCCTCCATATACAGCTGTCTTAAATAAATTAGAATTAGCTATACTAAGCGCAATTCGTCTCGCCTCGTAATACGTCCTGGCTTCTTTTATTTTAATCTGAATAAATTTACTCGCCCCTTCGGCGTCTTCCACAATCATCTTGGCCAGACCTAAACATATATAATTTAATCCAGAAAGAAACTTATCAAAATCTGCCCCTTTTTCTTTGATTATGGAATTCCCGGCACAGGCATTGCTCAGAACCAATAATGTATCATTCGTACTCATGCAACCATCTACAGTAATACAATTAAAAGAATTATCCACTACTTTTCTTAAGGCCTTGTCTAAAAGTCTCTGTGATATATTAGCATCACTTAAAATAAAGCATAGCATTGTTGCCTTATTATAATCTAAATCCGGTGCAATCATACCGGCTCCCTTAGCTAGACCACAGATTGTCACTCTTCTGTTACCTATATTTTTTCTGATAGAGAGTATCTTAATAAATGTATCTGTGGTCATAATAGCCTCTGCAGTACGAAATAAGCCATCTCTGCTCAACCCTTTTACCAGACGGGGGACAGCCCTGGTTATACGTCTAATCGGTAGAGGCTTACCAATAATCCCGGTTGAGGCTAAAAGAACCTCCTGCTGCTCTATTCTAAGAAAACGAGCTACCTCATCGGCAACACGACTGGCCCTGCCAAATGAATCTTCTTTAGTAAAACAATTGGCATTACCGCTATTGATAAGTATGGCATGGAAACTTTTTGATTTATAGAGATTATCCTGACAAAATCTAACTGAACCGGATGTAATTTTATTAGCGGTGAACATCCCTGCAGCAACTGCTGGCTTTTCAGAGAAGATTAAACCAAGGTCTAATCTGCCTGATTGTTTAATGCCACAGGCTAAACCATTTGCTTTATAACCTAAGGGAAGCATCGCTCTAGCCATCTATTTATATATAAACATCCGATTATAAATATTAGACCAATGCTGTCTGCTCGTAGAAGTCATACATGATATTCATATTCTGAACCGCCTGACCTGCAGCCCCTTTAATAAGATTGTCTATTGCAGTAATTATAATTAATAAATCTTTCTCTGGAAAACACCTTATTGTTATATCGCAAAAGTTAGTTCCTACTACGTCCCTCAACCTGATACCTCCATCCCCTTCTCTTATTCTTACAAATGGCTCCTTCTTATAGAAATTCTTATATAACTTCAGCAAGTCCTTCTCTTTGTTTCCTTTCCGCTTCTGATTATTGCGCACAGAGGACTGGTTAAGTTTAACGTAAATAGTCTCTAATATTCCCCGATTAACTGATAACAGGTGGGGGACAAACGTAAATTTTATATTCTTACCTCCTAATTTAGATAACTCCTGTTTAATCTCGGGCATATGCTGGTGAATATTTATCTTATAAGCATACATATCCTCGTTGAGTTCAGAAAAGGAATACTCCAGAAGTGCACGCCTGCCTGCTCCGGTCACACCTGTCTTCGCGTCGATAATAATATCTTCTTGACCGCTTAATACATCACAGGCAATTAAGGGAGCCAAACCTAAAACAGCAGCGGTAGGATAACAACCAGGATTAGCTACCAATCTGGCTTGTTTTATCTTAGAGCGATAAATCTCCGGCAATCCATATACAGCCTGCTTTAGATTATGTACATCTCTATGTCTATTCTTGTAGAACCTCTCATAAATCTTTTTATCTTTTAAGCGATAGTCTGCACTCAGATCAATTACTCTTCTATTTGCCTTAAGAAATCTTGGAACCCAGTCCATCGATACTGTATGAGGCAATGCTAAGAATAAGACATCGCAGGTAGATACTGCTAAATCTGTCTCGGGGAGTCTACAGGTAACATTAAGCCTGTTTCTAAATTTAGGAAAGATATCGGAAATGGGTGTGGGTTTTTCTATCTTAGCAGATAAATAAGTAATTCGCACTTGAGGATGTCTCAGTAAAATACTGATTAACTCCTCTCCTGTATATCCTGTTGCTCCTATTATTCCAACATTTACCATCTTATTCTGTCTCCTTAAAAAATAAAAAACCCCTTCGAGATATTTTTATAATACCATAATCCCTATCGGGGTCAATATTTTTTTCGTCGATATATCCCAGTTATATGTTATCTCTTAGTCCACTGAAAACGCTTACGCGCCCCCTTCTGTCCGTATTTCTTACGCTCTTTCATTCGAGGATCCCGAGTAAGGAACCCATTCTTTCTCAATATCTTTTTTATATCCTCGTCAATGGAGCTCAGAGCACGCGCGATAGCCAAACGCAAAGCCCCAGCCTGACCGCTATACCCACCACCTTTGATATTAGCGATTATATTATATTTGTTAAGACAATTAGTAACGGTCAATGGCTGCTTGACGATAATTCTATCTGTCTCACGCAGGAAATAATCTTCCAATCTCCGCTTATTAACCAGTATTGCCCCCTCGCCGGGGATAAGCTGAACCGAGGCAACCGCTTCTTTACGCCTGCCTGTCGCTCTGTATCTGACTAAATTATTTGTGTTATTCATAGCCATTACAATTTAATAACTCTGGGGTTCTGGCTGCTATGAGGATGATGCTCGTTAGAATAAACCCGCAATTTTCTAAAGATTCTTCTGCCCAAAGGACCTTTGGGTAACATACGCTTGACTGCCAACCTAAATACAATCTCGGGTTTCTGGCTCAGCAAATCTGATAGAGGCACTTCCTTAAGCCCTCCGGGGTAACCAGAATAACGTTGATATAATTTTTGTTTTAATTTTCTTCCTGTAACCCTGATCTTAGAAGCATTGATTACAATTACACCATCTCCGGTATCTATGTGTGGACAAAATTCTGGCTTATGCTTTCCTCTGAGTATGATTGCGACCCGTGCTGCCAATCTACCCAAGGTCTTATCCTTGGCATCAACTAGATACCAGGTCTTTTTAAGCTCTTTCTCTCTTGGTATATATGTCTTGTGCATAGTGCATTATTATAACACAAATTTCTAAAAAATAAATATTTTATTGACTTTTATATTTTTATCTATATAATACCTTCAAAAATAGCACTTCATTTTTAAATAATTTTTATTTTAACAATAATAAAAACTATGCTTAGAAAATGCGCCATTTGTAACAAATCAGCACTCTCTGGGCACAGATTATCCCGTCGAGGACTTGCCAAAAAGAAGGGTGGGACAGGAAAGAAAACAACACGAGTAGCCAAGCGTAAATTCCTGCCCAATCTGCATAAAATAAAAGCTAATATAGCCGGCCGCCCTAGAAGCATCTATATCTGTACTAAATGCCTCAAGAGCGGAAAGGTACAGAAAATTATTTAAGAATTATTTCCTTGGCCTCTAGGATAATATCCTGCCTATCCTGCCAGTTGTCCAACTCTGGATAAAAAGCTAAATCTAACGAATCCGCCTCTATCAATCTTTGTTTCAAGGAAGCCAAACCAAAGCCGATTACAGGATAGGTAAATCTTGAATCAGTAACCCAAAATTTTAGTGTATCCCTGCTTAACACTTGTGGTTCGCTCCGCAGCGTAAGATTTCGAATATAAAAAACCGGCTCAGGGTTAGCCGGGCCAAATGGTTCTAAATTTCTCAATTCACAAATTAAGTCCTTGCTTATATCGGACAAAGATATCTCCATATCCACCTCAACATAAGGCAGCAGCGATTCCGTAAGAATCACCTGTTGAGCAAAATGATTAATATCACGCCGGAAATCATCTATATTATCCTTAGAAATAATCAGACCAGCAGCATATTTATGTCCTCCAAAATTTTCAAGATACTTTTGGCAATACACAAGGGCATCAAAGATTGAAAAATCTTTTATAGAGCGGGCTGAGCCTCGACAATAAGTGTATTCATTTTCAGAGATTAACACTGTGGGGCGATAAAATTTCTCTGTAAGACGAGAGGCTACTATACCTAAAACTCCCGGGTGCCAATCCCGACCAGATATAACAATCACGCGATGCTCTTTAAAATTGACCTCTTTATCAATTATACTCTTAGCCTCTCTAAATACAGCCTCTTCAATCTTCTGTCGATTACGATTATGGGAATTTAGGGCCTTTGCCAAATCCTGGGCTTCACTGACAGAGCGAGAAAGCAATAATCTCAGAGCAATCTCAGCGGTATCCATGCGTCCACTGGCATTAAGACGCGGCCCTAAAATATAACTCACCACAGATGCTCCCAGGGTCTTATTCTTATTTATACCGGACAATTCCATCAGAGCCTGGATTCCTAATCGGCAGGAATAAGACAATCTCTTCAATCCTTCCCGAACAATAATTCTATTCTCACCATTCAAGGCTACACTGTCAGCAATGGTGCCAAGGGTTACCAAATCCAAGTCCTCCCACATAACGTCATCGGTTAGAGCCTGAATAAACTTATATACCACCCCCACACCGGATAAATCTTTAAATGGATAAGAACAATCATGACGCTTTGGATTGATTATGGCATTAGCGGGTGGTAAACCCTCTTGCGGCTCATGATGGTCGGTCACGATTACGTCTATATTCATACGGCGAAGACTATCTATTATAGATAAACTATTGATCCCGCAGTCTACAGTAACTATCAATTTAATATCGTTATCCTTCGCCACATTTATGACATTGTCATTCAATCCGTAACCTTCCTTTATCCGGTGGGGTATATAATGTACAGTCTCTATTCCCATCCGTCTAAGATGTGTTTCCAGTAGAGCTACCGAGGTTACCCCATCAACATCGTAATCTCCAAAGATTAGAATCTTTTCTCTTTGTCTCTTGGCTTTGGCAATTCGTTGAACTGCAACCTCCATATCTCTCAATTGCCAAGAGGGAAGTAAATTAGTAAGGTTGGGCTTCAGAAATACCTCGGCCTCCCGAACAGAACCTATACCACGATTAATCAAGATCTGCGCTAAGATCTTGGAAATACCCAACTCTCTACTCAATTCATTCTGTAATTGTGCATTTAGCTGAATAATATTTTTTATAATCCTCTGCATAATGTTACATTGATTCCGGCGCCGATATACCTAAAAGTCTAAGACCATTTTGCAGAACTATCCGCACTGCCCATATCAGGCATAGCCTGGCTCGGCTTAGTTCTTTATCTTCACCCAGAACGCGATATCGTTCATAAAACCTGTGAAAATCCTCAGAGACCTCCTGAAGGTAGACGGTTATAAAATAGGGGTCGAGATTCTTATAACATACCTCGAGTATGCGAGGAAACTGCCAAAGCCTCTTAATCAATCCCACCTCCTCCTTCTCCTTTAGAAGATTTAAATTAGCGGTATTAATCTGCTTTTCTCTAAATTTGGCATTGCGTATAATACTACAGATACGAGCATGTGCATATTGCACATAATACACCGGATTCTCAGGAGTTTGTTTCTTGGCCAACTCTAAATCAAAATCAAGATGGGCAGAGGTACGACGCATAAGGAAAAAAAAGCGGCTTGCATCAGAACCAACCTCTTTTATAATTTCTCTCAATGTAATATATTGCCCTTTTCTTGTTGACATTGGCAGGGCTTTACCCTCCCTGAATAG
>JAOZPD010000004.1:34446-36194 GCA_029932935.1 Candidatus Omnitrophota bacterium
AAAATGGATAAGATTTGGTCAAGTGCTTTTATTATACTTAAAGAAGAGGCATCTCTACCCAAGGCCTGAACAGCTGCCCTCAGGCGTGCAACATAACCATGATGGTCCGGACCCCAGAGGTTTATCAACCACTTGAAACCACGTCTGTATTTATCCTCATGATAGGCAATATCGGGAGTAAGGTATGTATACATCCCATCGCTCTTAACCACCACTCTATCTTTATCATCACCGAAAAAGCTGGATTTAAACCATAAAGCACCCTCTTTCTTATAAATAAATCCTCTCCTCTGGAGGCGTATTAAAACTTTTTTGATCTTGCCTGACTTATTCAAACTCTTCTGACTATACCAGGAATCAAATCTTATTCCAAAATCATCCAATTCTTGCCTAATTACTCTTAACATATATTCTATTCCATAATTAGAATAGAATGTAGATTCCGTCTTCCTGACTTCTCTCTTCTCAAGTAGCTCCCTGGCTATCTGCCAAATATATTCTCCCTCATATCCTCCCTCCGGGAAATTAACTGGCTCTTTTAATAACTCTCTAAATCTGGCCTCAATTGACTTACCCAAGAGGTCGATTTGATTTCCTTCATCATTAAGATAATATTCCCGTTTCAATCTAAATCCCAAGAAATCCAATACATTGCAAAGAGCATCTCCTACTGCAGCCTGTCGGGCATGAGCCACCGAAAGAGGCCCTGAGGGATTAGCGCTGACAAACTCCACTAGCACCTTTCGCTGACGGCCTACGTTAATACGGCCAAAATTAATACCCGATTTAATAATATCTCTTAAGACGCATAAAAAATAATGATCGGTTAGAAAGAAATTAATGAATCCTGCTCCTGCTACCTGAATAGAGGATATATATTTCTCGAGACCCCTATTCTTTATCTTCTTATCAATATGGCTTACTATTGAATCGGCTATTAAGCGTGGTGTTTTTTTTAATATCCTACTTAATCTTAAGGCTATATTTAGTGAAATATCCCCGTATTCTTTCTGGGAAGGGAATTCCAGATATATGTCCGAAAGGACGCTGTTACTTAATTTTAGATTTTTTAGGTAATCTTTGACTAAGGAAAGGAGAGTTTTGCACAGATTGTCTCTTATCATTTTTTATCTGACGGGGTATCCTTACTCTTTTAGCGTCTTGCCAAAGATGCTCTAAAGAATAAAACTCTCTTTGCGGCTTCAGAAAGATATGAACCACTACGTTTATATAATCTAAAACTATCCAGCCTGACTCTGGCTTCTGAGACGGCGTACCGCTAAAGAGAGGTTTTATCTTTTCTCTACTCAAACATTCCTCAATCGCTTCGGCAACACCAGAGATGTGTCGAGTGGAAGTCCCACTCATAATTACAAAAAAATCACAGAAGGCAGCCAATCTTTGTAGGTCTAAAATAACTAACCTTTGTGCTTTATTATCTTTGGCTATACGAGCAATGCGTATAGCCAGTTCCTTTGCTTCTGCTATCTCTTTCTACCTCCTCTAAGCCTTCCCTAATATTTTAAACATAGAAGTCCCGCAATCAGGACATTTACCCTTAACAGCCTTCCGACCATTCTTCAGAGTAACCTCCTGCTCATCCTTCATTTCTTTCTTACTCTTGCATTTTACGCAATAACCTGCTGACATTTAACCCTCCCTTCGCATAAATAACAATTGATTATTAAATAATTGAATAAATATTATCATACTTTGATTGTATGGTCAATAAAAAAATCTTGCCTCTT
>JAOZPD010000123.1 GCA_029932935.1 Candidatus Omnitrophota bacterium
AGAAGGATATACAGATAGGCGGGGGTTATATCTGTGCTAATCTGTTCTTAATCTGGGATGATCTGTGTTATAAAGGATTTATAAGATGGTTATAAAAGGAAGAGTTCACAAATTCGGCGGCGATATTAATACCGATGATATAATCGCGGCGAAGTATCTCGATTCACAGGATGAAAGATTCTTAGGGTCAAAGTGTATGGAGAATATTAATCCTGGTTTCGCAGGCCGTGTTAAAAAAGGAGACATTATTGTTGCCGGCAAAAACTTTGGCTGTGGTTCAAGCAGGGAGCATGCTCCCTGGGCGATTAAAGGATGCGGGATATCTTTGATTATTGCTGAGAGCTTTGCCAGAATCTTCTACCGTAACAGTATAAACTTAGGCTTGCCTATCTTGGTTTTTGCGGGTTCATCAAAAATCCAGGAGGGCAGTATATTAGAGGTAGACCTAAAAGAGGGGAGGATTAAGGATTTGTCTTTAGGCAGGGCATACACCTGTGAGAAGTTTCCTCAGTTTATGAGAGAAATAATAGACAGTGGCGGGCTTATTAAGTGGATAAAGAAAAGGAAATGAGGAGATAGTATGAAACAATACAAGATAGCTGTTATACCTGGTGACGGCACAGGTCCCGAAGTCATTAACGAGGGGCTTAAGGTTCTTGAGGCAGTGAGCAATAAATTTAATTTTAAGTACGAGAAGAAGATGTATGATGTGGGGGGTAAGAGATATCTTTCCACAGGCGAGGTTTTGCCGGATAGTATCCTTGATGAATTAAAGAGTTTTGATGCTATTTATCTTGGAGCCATAGGAGATCCTGATGTTAAGCCCGGTATATTATAGAAAGGTATATTATTGCTTCTGCGGTTTGAACTCGACCAGTATATAAACTTGCGGCCTGTGGTTTTGTATGATAAAAGGTTTTGTCCCTTGAAAGATAAGGAAGAAAAAGACGTAGATTTTGTTGTTGTGAGAGAAAATACCGAAGGGCTCTATTGCGGCACAGGAGGATTCTTAAGAAAAGATACGGTTTCCGAGGTGGCGGTCCAGGAGAGTATCAATACTTATAAAGGCGTTGAGAGATGCGCGCGTTTTGCGTTTGAATACGCCAGGAAGAGGAATAAAGAAAAGAAGGTTACTTTATGCGGTAAAACCAACGTTTTGACATTCGCGTTTGATTTATGGGAAAGGGCCTTTTATAAAGTTGCTAAAGATTATCCTGATATTAAGACCGATTATGCCCATGTAGATGCAACATGCATGTGGATGGTTAAAAATCCCAATTGGTTTGATGTAATTGTCACGGATAATTTGTTTGGCGATATTATAACTGATTTGGGGGCGATGATACAGGGGGGTATGGGGATTGCTGCCGGAGGTAATATTAATCCGGAAGGCGTAAGCATGTTTGAACCTATTGGGGGAAGTGCCCCGAAATATACCGGCAAGAATGTTATCAATCCCCTGGCCGCGATATGTGCGCTATCAATGATGCTTGATTTTTTGGGGCAGAAAGATGCCGCAGAGGCAGTTGAAGAGTCAGTAAAGAAAGTTGTGAAGAGTAAATTAGAAAGTTTATCTGCAGGCCGTATGGGGTATTCTACTACAGAGGTCGGAGACTTGGTTGTTAAAAACCTTTGATACGCAGATGGTCGCAGAAGGGTTTACAGATTATCTCAGATATCTGTGTTCATCTGTTTTAAATCTGTGCTAATCTGTGTTATATTACAAAGTGATATGAAGAAGAAAAGTAAATACAATGTAGCAGTAGTAGGCGCGGGGGCGGTAGGTATAGAGCTTCTTAGGATTCTAAGAGAACGGTCGTTTCCTGTCGGTAAACTGAGAGTGTTTGCCAGAAGCGAGCGTGATATTGCAGTAGATGGGATAAAATATCACGTAGAGGATATATCAGGAAGAGAATTCAATGATATAGATATAGCTCTTTTTGCAGGAACCGAAGGAGCCCGCGGGGCAAGTGTAACTTACTCCGGAGATTTTATCTCAAGAGGAGCGGTTGTTATTGATAATGGGTCAGATTTCCGTCTCAAGGATGGCGTTCCTCTTATTGTTCCTGAGGCGAACAGGCAGGAAATATTAAATCACAAAGGCATAATTGCTAATCCTAACTGTACAACGATTCAGGCAGTTGTAGCTTTGGCCGGAATATACAAGAAATTCGGTATTAAGCGCATAATCCTGGTTAGTTTTCAAGCTACTTCAGGGGCTGGCAGAGGCGCGGCTCAGGCGTTATGGGACGAGACCAAGGAGATTATAGATAAAAACAAGAATGTTTCTTTTGTTTCTATTGACAAAAGAATAAAAAAAGATTCTTTTGTCTTGGGAAAACAGATTGCTTTCAATGCTATTCCCCAAATAGGGGAGTTTAAAGAAGAAGGGTTTACATCTGAGGAGTGGAAAGTTGTAAATGAAACCCATAAGATATTCAATGACGATTCTATAAATATTTCTGCCACCTGTGTGCGTATTCCCGTTTTTACGTCTCATTCAGAGGCAGTGTATTTTGAAACAAAGAAGGAAGCTGGTTTAACGGATATTTTGTCTGTGCTTAGAGAATCAGATGGCGTAGCGCTATCGGATGATAAAGATTATCCTCTTGCTGTTGATGTAGAGGGGACAAACTCTGTATATGTAGGCAGAGTGCGCAGAGATATTTCTTCTAATAATTCTTTCTGGTTATGGGTAGTTGCCGATAATTTAAGGAAAGGTGCCGCCCTTAACGCAGTTCAGATTGCCGAGGAATTAATCAAATAAGAATCACCTTGCCAAAAAATAGAAGATTACCAACTTGCAAGGATAATTTGCTAACCCAAATAATGCGGTTAGCATTATTTGCCCGCCTGTGCCCGTAAGGGTAAAGGGCCGACCCCAGATTTTCCACGTCAGTGGCGTTGCCACGCCACAACGTGGCTCACGCCAGCCGCAGGCAAGGAAAATATGGCTTGTGCCCGCCTGTGCCCGTAAGGGTATAAGGGTAAAAGGCCGGGGTTACCTAAGGGGAAAATGTTGCGCGCTTTTTAGTACAATTTCTATTCAACATAATCCTTTGATTTACCGAGTGTTATGGATAAATGGCTTTTCCAACAGCATTTTCCCGGTAATAAGATAGTCTTCCGGTTTCCGGTAAAGAGTTCTGTCAGAGCGTCAGATATTGCTGCCCGTTATGGGGGAGAAGAAATGATCGTAATGCTTAAGGACATTTCTCTTGATGAAGGCTTAAATGCCGCCGAGAAGATTAGGAGCAATATAGAAACACATTTGT
>JAOZPD010000124.1 GCA_029932935.1 Candidatus Omnitrophota bacterium
AAAGCTTTAATCCTCGGATTGGAGCCATCGGGACATTCGCTCCTGGTTTGAAAGAAAATAGTGGAATCTTCTGTCACGCTAATCCGTGGGCTGTAATTGCTGAGGCTATTCTGGGGCGAGCAGAGAGGGCTTTTGATTATTATAAGAAGATTACCCCCACTACTCATAATAAAATTGCTGATATACACATGACCGAGGTATATGTTTATTCCCAGTTTATAGCAGGTAGGGATAGCCCAGAGTTTGGCAGGGCGAGAAATTCCTGGCTTACAGGATCAGCAGCATGGAATTTTATTGCAGCTACCTGGTATATTTTGGGCGTGAGGCCGGAATATAAGGGATTACGACTCTGGCCATGTATTCCTAACCGGTGGAGTGGTTACAGATTAAGACGCCAATTCAGGGGTATAATATATGAAATTGAGGTAATTAATCCTAAGCATATTTCCTGTGGTATTGAGTCGATTGTGGTAGATGGCAAGGAGATACAGGGAAATATTTTACCATTGTTTAAATCAGGTACATTACATCAAGTCAAGGTTATAATGGGGTGATAAGTGAGTATCTTCACGCTGGATAGGAGATATTTTAAGGGATCAGCGAGATAATGCATAAAGGAGATGGAGATGTTTGATAAGCCATTTGTTTCCATAATTAATCCAATCCGTAACGCAGCAAGGACAATAGAGAAATGTCTGGAATCGTTAATCAACCTTGATTATCCAAAGGAAAAATTGGAATTTATTTTTGCTGATGGGGGCAGCAGCGATTCGACTGTCGGTATAATTCAGGAGTGGCAAAAGCGCCATCCTCAGATAATACTGATTACAATCCCTAGCTGTAAATCTCCCGGGCAGGCGCGGAATGCTGCCTTGAAGGTTGCGCGAGGAGATTACATATTATTTACCGATGGTGATTGCGTTGTGCGCAGGGATTGGGTTGATAAAATCCTTGAGCCATTCTTTAAAGATAAGAAAATCGGTATGGTGGGAGGAGAGATCCTTACTCTACGTACAGATAGAAATAATTATGTAGAGGCATACTGTGAGGAGACCAAGTTTTTATCTGTGGCTGGGCGGTGCAGGTTGACTGCTGCGGGAGAATATCCGGTGATAAAATATGGCCTGCCACACGAGGTGAATGGCAATATTCATTCCCCCTTTTTTGCTACTGCTAATGCCGCAGTAAGCAAAGAGGCAGCTGATGCGGTAGGGCGGGAATTCTGGCATGAGATAACTAATGAGGATGTTGATTTTTCTATCAGGATTATAAAGAAGGGATTCCGGTTGTATTTTCAACCTACAGCAATTGTCGAGCATATGCATCGAGTGAATCTTAAAGATTATTGCAAGCAGTTATTTGGTTATGGATTCGGGCATCCCTTACCAGTCAGGGCTCATGCCAGGAGGGTGTTTGAGATTTGCCTGCAATATTTTGGTTATATCTACATACCAATTCCCTTTTTTGTCAAGGGTATGCTTTATATAGGCAATTTCCATCTGATGCATATTTTCGGAGCAGCCTTTCTTATTCAATTTATCATCGGGTTATTTATCCACAGTCTACTGAATGGCTGGCTTTTGCTTTCAGGTCTGCTTTTCTTATGGTTCACATTTTTATATTTCCGCCCAGCTTTCGCACTTAATCCAAGGAATAAGTTTTTAACTTGGGCTAAGATTAGATATATATCAAACTGGGCATTAATGAAGGGCGGATTTAAAGGGATGAAGACATGGGGCGTTTTTTATGTGGAGTCAAGCTGGTAGAGTGACGGCGGTGGTCTCAGACGGAGTGTAAAGATGCTGAGAGTGAGAAGTACCATTTTGTTTTTGATATGCAGTTTGAGCATTCTGTTAGTCGGCTGTGAAAAGAGAGATATATCGTTAAAGAATGCAGCAGGGCCTTCTGTTCAGCCTCAGGAGTTGTTGATGTGGCTGGTTGGATCGGAGAGTCAGGCGAAAGTAGTTCAAGCGTTAGGTGATGAGTTCTTTAAGGATAAAGGAATTACCTTTAGGTGCGAGGCGGTCTCCTGGGGTGATGCGCACACTAAATATCTGACCTGCATAGCGGGGGGTGTTATTCCAGATATCGGTACAATGGGTCTTACCTGGGGTACAGAGTTTGGTCATCTGGGAGCAATGATAGACCTGGCTGAGGATTTTCCTCAAGATATTAAAGAGATTAGAGAAAATACTTTCTCTGGTCTCTGGGATGCGGTTAATTACAAAGGTAGGGTTTATGGTATACCATTTGATTTGAGCGTGCAGATAATGTTTTACCGCAATGATATTATCAATAAACCTCCTCGGAACTGGGAGGAGTTAAAGGGTTTACTGATAGATTTAAGAAAACAGGGCAAGGGAATGATTTTTGATTGGGGTTCGATGAGCTGGATTGGTTATGCTCCTTATCTCTGGCAGGCAGGAGGTGGTTTCTATAACCAGGAGGGCGCATTCTCAACATTGGATTCAAAAGAGGCTGTAGTAGCTCTGGAATTCTTTGCCAGTCTTTATACTGAATACGGTGTTCCTAAAGCCAGGATTCCCTTAGAGCAGGGGATGCGCACAGGAGATTTTCCTTTAGCTATCTCGGGTAACTGGAAGGTAGATAGTTTACGATTGAGTGCACCAGAGATAAATGGGAAATGGTCTATTGCCGTCTTACCTGCTGGGCCGAGCGGCAAAAACACCGCTTTTCTTGGCGGTAGAGTAATGGGGGTATTTAGTAGTTCAAAAAACAAACAAAAAGCCTGGGAGTTTATTAAATTCTTGTTTCAGCCCGAGATTCAAGTAAGGTTATATAAGGCGGCTAGAGAGGCGCAGGATTCCTATCTGCCCTCTAATATAGGTACATGGGTAATATTACCGATGGAGAAGGAGTTTAAGAGGATATTGAAATTACAGGCCCAAGATGCGAAGGGGCCGCCTTCGGTGCTTGGCTGGGATGATAGTACCCGTTTTATTGAGGAGGCAATTCAGAGGGTAGTCTTAGAAGGGGCTGATGCTCAGCAAGAGCTCAATAAGGCAAATAGACAGGTAGAGATATACATTAAAAAATAAATCTCCCACTACTTGTATTCACAGATATGTTTATGTTAGTTAGAGAGCGCCTCTATTATAAAGTATAAAGAAACGAGAGATTAATTTTTATCTAATTTATAAATACTTTTTTAAAGTATAAACTAAATTTTTAGTTTAAAATTTCCCCTTTTTACAAAGTTATATTGAAATCCGATAATAGATATTTAGAAAGCGCTTTCTAAATT
>JAOZPD010000125.1 GCA_029932935.1 Candidatus Omnitrophota bacterium
AGTCTTAAACAGGGGCACTATCAAGATGTAGAAGCCTTGACTACCTGTTTGACAGGACTTCTGAAGAATCTCAGGTTAAAATCAGGCATTAAGTTCCAGTCAGTCTATTTATCTTTAGTTAGCCAGAATATAATTGCTAAGCGTAGTCAGGCAGTTATTGCTTTAGCCGAAAGAGGTAATAAATCAGTTACCAAAACAGATATACAGAGAGTCAATCGGCAGGCGCAGATCTTGGGTTCTTGCCTTGAAGACGAAATACTCTACACCGAGCCATTAAGTTATGCTGTTGACACTGAGCAGGAGGTATCTAATCCGCTTGGTTTATATGGCCATCAACTCAAGGTGGATTTATATCTTATCTGTGCTAAGGTTTCGTATATAAATACAATCATAGAGATTATTCAACGCATAGGTTATAAGCTCAATGACATAATGCTATCTGGTTTAGCAGTTAGTAAGGCTGTGTTTAATCCTCGTGAAAACACGGGGTTGAGCATCCTTTGTGACATAGGTAAAGATATTACACAGATACTTATATTGAATAATGGTAAGCTTGTGCATTACCAGACGTTAGGCTGTGGTGCTGATGATTTGACCGTAGGACTCTCTCGTGAATTGAATCTGCCTTATTCTTTAGCTGAAGAGATTAAGGTTTCTTACGGCTTGATTTATAATGATGATGCAATGTCCAGCACTTGTTCAAAGATTCATCGCAGAGAACAAGTGAAATCTAAAATTACAGACAAAGAAGTCATAATGAAAAGAGGAGATTCGTATTCTACCATAAGTCAGAATTTGATTACCCAGATCATAACTCGACAATCATATCAAATTGCTCAGAGGATACGGGATGTCATCCGGCCACATCTCCTTGCTATCTCGCCATCCTTGATCTCTGATAAGCCAACTCTGTATGTGAATGGCAGGACTACAGGTTTAGATGGCTTTTTGGAGTTGCTGGAGATAGTTATAGGATTGCCAGTGAAGATAGTAAAAATCGGTAATCCTTGCTTACTGGCTCCTCTTATGCGTAGATATGTATCTTCTGGAGAGTCGATCTTGAATTATATAGCTTGCCTCGGAATGATTGCTGAGGTTATCGAAGGCTCTTTTGAAAAAAAGGCATTTCCACACGAATTCCGTAATCTATTCTTTTCTATACTTGATAAAATGAAAGAAATATATCAGGAATATTTTTAAAATTTTTTAAATGGTCTTATTCTAAAAACCTCTTTTTAATTGACCCCCCGTCTTTTATCTATTAAAATAATAACAATAAATATATATAAAAAACATGTCTGAGATGTATAAGAAAATTGGGATTGTTGGTTTTGGAAATATGGGTTCTGCTATTGGCGAGCGGCTCAAAACAAAATATCAAGTTTACACCTTCGATAAAGACAAGAATAAAACCAGGGATCTTTTAGATGTAAATGTAGCAAAGAGTATTGAGGACTTGGTAGACAAGGTTGATGTTATTATATTGGCGGTTAAACCGCAGGATTTTGATGATGTGTTGTCTCAATGTAAAGATAATATTGAACATAGGTTAGTCGTGTCTATCGCAGCAGGGATATCAACCGGTTATATTGAAAGATATATAGGTGTGGTACGTATTGTTCGTGTAATGCCTAACCTGCCAGCAAGGATAGGCAGAGGAATGATATGTTTATGCAAAGGTAATTTTGCTACTCAGGATGATTTAGATTTTGTTTGTATGCTGTTTGCTGAGATGGGGCAGACTATGGTTATAATGGAGAATTTGATGGATGCCGCAACCGCTATATCCGGTAGCGGACCAGGGTTCTTTTACAAACTAATTCAAGATATACCTATGGAGAGCTGGGCTGTTTATTCAAAAGAGAAGTTTATCCCAGCTCTGTTTTTGTCAGCTAAAGAGATTGGCTTTAGCTCGGAACAGGCAGAATTATTGGCAAGGGTAACTACAGAGGGTAGCGAAGCATTGCTTAAAGAGACAGGATTATCTCCTGCGGCATTGTGCCGTCAGGTTGTTTCTAAAGGAGGGACTACTGAAGCGGGATTGCTGAGGTTGCGAGAGGTGTCATCTTTGGCGGAGGCGACTAAGGCTGCATTGATGCGTGCGAGAGAATTATCTAAAAAGTGAGTTTACATTATCGTAAGCTTAAGTGTCCACAGGGCGGGGTTGTTAAATGTATAAAGTCGGCATTATTGGAGGCAGTGGTTTATACGATATAGAAGAGCTGGATGAGAAGAGATGGGTTAAGATAGATACCCCTTTCGGGCAGCCTTCGGATGACTTTTTATTAGCAAGGTTGCAGGGTAGGGAGGTGGTTTTTTTATCCCGGCATGCTAGAGGGCATAAGATATCTCCCTCAGAGATAAATTATCGAGCAAATATATATGGAATGAAGTTGTTAGGTGTTGAGAGGATTATCTCTGTTACTGCCTGTGGTTCTTTAAAAGAGGAATTAAAACCGCTGGATTTTGTTATTCCTGACCAATTTGTAGATAGGACCAATCAGGCCAGAAAATATACATTTTTTGATAAAGGTATAGTGGTTCATATAAATTTTGCCCATCCAGTATGCAATGATTTATCAAAGGCACTTTACGAGGCTGCGAAGAAGACGGGCGTAAATGTGCATTCAGGGGGGATATATATTAATATCGAAGGACCGCAATTTTCTACTCTAGCAGAGTCAAATCTTTATAGAAGCTGGGGTATGGATATTATTGGTATGACCAATATGACAGAAGCTCGTTTAGCCAGAGAGGCTGAGATGTGTTATGCCACTCTCGCAGCAATTACTGATTATGATTGTTGGCATAAATCCCATGCCTCAGTGAGTGTAGATATGATCTTAGATAATCTTAAAAAGAATGTTGAGAATTCTAAGAGAATATTAAAAAATGTTGTTTCGCTTCTTAGTGAACGTAGAACTTGTCTGTGTGCTGAGTCATTAAAATATTCAATAATTACAAGTCCTAATTTGATTCCAGAGGATATCAAGAGTAAATTGAATATTATAATTGGTAAATATATCAAGAGTGAGAAATAAATGAGTGTTTTGGTGGTTGGTTCGGTAGCTCTGGATACAGTAAGGACACCGTTCGGTAAACGCAGTAATATTTTAGGAGGTTCTGCTACCTATTTCTCTATAAGTGCCAGTTTTTTTAGTCACGTTAATTTAGTAGCAGTAGTAGGGAAGGACTTTCCTGTTAACTATTTCAATATATTTAGAAAGAGAAATATTGATTTGCAGGGTCTGGTT
>JAOZPD010000126.1 GCA_029932935.1 Candidatus Omnitrophota bacterium
TATTAATAATATTGCTTTGCTGGTATTATAATTGACAGCTGTGCGCTGTGAATCTTTAATCGGTGAACCAAATGGACCCGTTTCATCGGATAATACATACCTGTTGTGTAAATTGATAGGAAGGTTATTCAATCCGATATAAGACTCGTCTTCCTTTCCTTTACGCAACTCCACGTCTCCTACAATCTTATTCATATCATATACGGAAATAGGCAATAAGAAATCCAGTGAACACCAGTTGCCAACATCAACAAGGCTATTAACGGAATAAAACTGCTTGTTTTTTAATGCCCTGTTTAACAATGCCTCTGAGGCCGGCCTATGTTTAGTAGGGTCTATTCCTATATCCTGAAATAAACGACGGGCATATTGTATTCCCTCTACTTTCCCTACAGAATAATTTTCGTATTTAGATTTATACGAATTGGCACACTCCTTGAGATTATGGAATGCTGTTTTGTCAGTGTTTACGGTTATGTTATTTATTTCAGCTATTGCCAGCTGAATTGGCAGTTCGGCATCTATATACCACATAATTTTTTTATTTATTTAATATACTTCGTTTTAAATATATTATTGTGGCTCCCCAGCCGCCTTCGTTATGTCCTGCTAATTTAAAAGATTCTACGTTCTGAATCCTTCTAAGGATGGAGTGTACCTTACGGCGCAGGGCCCCGGTTCCTTTGCCATGGATAATTCTTATGGTAAAGATTCCCTTCTGAGAACACGCTTGTATGTACTCAGGAATTAAATCTTTTATCTCGGAGGGCTTGAAGGTGTGTAAATCAAGTATTCCGTCTATTGGGACTTTAACGGGTGATAAGTTATCCGCATTTACAAGATACCCGCAATCGCATTTTATACTTCTGCCGAACTGGAAAAGAGTTATATCGTGTTGCCTTTTGCATACCGGGCAAATGATAGACATTTACTAAATAAACGCAATATTATTATTTCTCCGGATGTTTTACCTTTTTTCTAAAGCTAGAATTTTTTCCACTATCATTTTAATATATAATCTATCAGCCTTATCTATTTCGGTGAATTCTACTCCTACATCAAAGAGCTCTGGTTGTTTATCTCTGGATTCTGCTTTTTTCATCGCCCATCTGATTTTCCCTTTACATTTTACTATTCTATTATTCTCCATCATTATATGCAGCTCAACTAAGGTATCGGGTTCCAACTTTTCTCGCAATACAATCTTCACCCCACCCTCTCCTATGTTTTCCGTATGAGAGAAAAGCATACGAGAATTAGCGATGAGTTTAACCTTGCAGAGATATACTACACGTACAAACCTTCTTCTTTCTGCGCCATTCCAAATCATCTTCCATTTAACACCGCAAGCATCTGGTCATGAATCTTGCCATTAGATGCTACGATGAATGATTTATTTCTAATAGATATTTTTTCTCCTTGTTTCCCCGTTACCTTCCCGCCAGCTTCTTCAATAAGTAATTTACCGGCAGCAAAGTCCCATGGGCTTAACTCAAACTCCCAGAATCCCGATGCGCGGCCGCAGGCAATGTAGCATAAATCTAATGCCGCTGCTCCTAAGCGACGCAGTCCTATAATACGTCTAAAGAAGAACTTTTTGATAGTTTCTAAGGTTTCTATCATCTCTTCTCCCCTGCTGTAGTAAAACCCCGTAATAAGCAGAGAATTCTCCAGGGTATCTACTGATGTAACGCTTATGCGGTTCTTGTTAAGGAATGCGCCTTTGCCTTTTTCGGCATAAAATGTTTCCTCCCGTATTACATCATAGATAACGCCCAATATTGGTTCTTCGTTATATATAAGCGCTATAGAGACACAAAATATAGGCATTCCGCAAGCAAAATTATTTGTTCCATCAAGGGGATCCACGATCCAGGTATATTCTGATTTCGTTTTGTTATAGCTCTGTTCTTCCGCAACAAGATTATGCTCGGGAAAGTATCTTCTTATTACTGATATAATTGCCTCTTCTGATTCTGTGTCAGCAATAGTTAATAAATCAAAAGGAGACGATTTTGTCTCTATCTTCAGGTCTCTTCTGAAATATTTCTTATGTATCTGTCCTGCTTGCCTAGCAGCATTTATAGCCACATCTATATAATTCATAGTTTAAATTATTCTACGTTGCAGTCATTAGATGTTAGTATTCCTCCCGTAGTAATGGTAAAGTTTTTATTTCCTGTTGTTCCGCAGATGGATGGCGTAGCTGTGCAGGTGTATCCCGCAACGCCCATAGAATCACAGGAAAAATTGTATCCCTGCCTTGCAGCACTGGTATAATCTTCGTTTAGATAGGGTGGGATTAAGTCTGTTAAATCTTCTATTGCCGTAGGGTAGTTTCCTCCGTTTGCTGCCGCATATGTCTCAAAGGCATTTGAGATTGTTTTTAGCGTTGCCTGAGCGTGTCCCTCATTGGCATTTAGTCGCGACCTAAGCACATATGGTGTAGCGATTGTTGCTAATAAGGCAACAATCGCTACCACAATTATTATTTCCACCAGAGTAAATCCTATAGCTTTTTTGAGATATTGCTTATTCTCTGTCAGATGCCCCTTTTTTAACATCCGTTCTTTCTTGTCGATCATAATCTGTAATGCCTTCTTAGTTCGTCTAAAATGTCTCAAGTTTCTTTTAGTCTCAGTAGACATACATTTATAAGTTGGGTTATTAATGGTGGATGGATAGGATAAACTTCTTTCTATATTCATTACTATTAACTTGGTTTTTTCCAGGTCTACCTTTAATTGTTCCAGGCTTAAACTATCTCCCTTTCCTATATCATAAAACCATCTGAAAGCAATAGGTGTGAATAATGCCCATCCTAAGGGTATCCCGATTGCAGCATACCACCTTGTCATCAATATCCCTATTATACCCAGAATAATCGGAACCACGTATATAAGCATCCCAAATTGGCGAGCTATAATCGGCATATTGGCCTGTATAGTACTAAGTGAATAGTAGCAAAATATGCAGGTACCTACCGCAAGTGTAAATATTATAATACCCACTACTGTCACAGGATTAAGTATGGTTAACTATTCTTCTTTTTTTGACTGTTCTGGTATCTCCGGAGCCGGTATCTTTATTTCCTGCACAGCCTTACCCTCTTTATTACAATAAGCCTCAATTGTTATAATATCGCCGCTTTTTGCTTCCGGCACAGCATAACTTACTGTATGAGTAGTTTTTTTATCTTGACGGTTGAACTTATATTACAATAATAATTTACAATTAAGTAAAAAACT